>DATCKO010000082.1:0-6451 GCA_036562215.1 Haloplasmataceae bacterium
CTGTAATACCGCATCAAACATTTATAGTAAGTATTTAGCTTATAAATATCAAGATAATGTAATCCCAATAATTGATATAACGATTTCGGAGTTAAGTAAATATCGTAATATTGAGCATGTAGGTATTATCGCTACTAATCAAGTAATACAATCTGGTATATATGAAAAAAAAATAAAAAATCAATATCAAGTTAAGACTACGAGTCTTGCTGGTAGTGATTTAGTTGAACTATGTGAAAACTATCAAATTGATAAAATAAGAATATATTTAAAAACATATTTTAATAAATTTAAGCAAGATAAAATCGATACTTTACTTTTAGGATGTACGCATTTTAATTTAATTAAAAATGAGATAAATGAGTATTTTGATGGTGAAGTTAGAATTATCTGTTCAGGATATGCATTTCCTGATTTAATAAGTAAAAATTATTTGTGTTATTCTTGTGGTGAAAATATTATTTATTTAACAGATTATAATGAAGCATATGTTAATAAGATTAAGACTTTATTTGGAGAGTTGAAAAAAGTTAAAATTATGTCATTAAATATATGATAAAAAAGTACACTTTAATGAAGTGTACTTTTTATATGGGTGATAATATGAAAAAGACAGTGGCTTTTTTTAGCAAATATTTATTATTAATCATTATTTTAGTATTATTAACACTTATAATTATTAAAAAGAATGATCAGTATGTAATACCGATATCAAATTCTTTTGAAAATTATTATAATGAAGAAGAATATCTATTGTATGTATCTGATAAAAATGGTTTTCTTTTTCCTTTAAATGTCATTGTAAGATACAATGATAATCTGGAGCTAAATTATTATGATGAAAAAGTACATAATCAATTTGACAAAAAAATCTATACGCTTTTTTCTTTATTAACTAATTTAAGTAATTATCTACCATTAGGAGTTACAACTATTTGTCCGAAAAATACGCGTATTATTAATTATGAACTTAATGATGGTATACTAATACTTAATGTTTCTAAAGAATTTTTAAACTATAATAAAAATAAAGAACTAGAGATATTAAAAATAATCACTTATACTTTCACAGAATTAAATGAAGTAGAGGAAGTTATATTATTATGTGAAAATAGTAAAATTCCTTTTAAAAATTATTTTTATGATAAATTAACTAAAGATAGATTACCATTAAATATTTATATAAATGATGTGAGTACATCTTATTTTAAAGCATATAAATTATATTACTATACAGAAGTAAATGGTAATGATTATTTAATACCAGTTACTGTTTATGATAATAATCATGATTTTTTTAGTGAAACTAAAATACTAAATTTATTAACTAATACTTTTTCATTACCACTTAAGACATATATTATTAGTGAGGATTTTAGTTTACAAGAAAATTTAGCGAGTTATCAATATTATTTATCGTGTTTTGCGAATAATATTATTGAGATAGATAAAGAAATTGATATAAAAAAGATTAATTTTTATGTTATAGAATTCTACTAGTGTAGAAATAAAAATGGATAGGTGTTATAATACATAAGAAAAATATTTATAAGGATGATGAAAAATGCGAAATAATAATCGAGATATCAATGAGAAGCGAAACGTTACTATAGAGTTAAATGTCAACATGCATGCTGAAGGGTCGGTATTAGTGAATTTTGGGAATACCAAAGTCATTTGCACAGCTACGGTTGAGGATAAAGCACCATCATTTTTAAAAGGGGAAAATAAAGGTTGGGTGACCGCAGAGTATTCGATGTTACCTCGGGCGACTAGCACGAGAAATGTTCGTGAATCAACAAGAGGAAAAATATCGGGTCGAACTATGGAGATTCAAAGGTTAGTAGGTAGAGCCTTAAGAAGTGTTGTGGATTTAGAAAAATTAGGTGAACGTTCTATAATCGTTGATTGTGATGTCATCCAAGCTGATGGTGGTACAAGAACAGCTTCTATCACAGGAGGATTTGTAGCTTTAAAATTAGCCATTAGAAAACTCATGGATATGGGTATTTTAACTGAAGATCCGATTAAAGAATATATAGCCGCAATATCCGTAGGTATTATTAATGATGGAGAAATCATATTAGATTTAGATTATGATGAAGATTCTCTAGCATTAGTTGATATGAACATCGTTATGACAGAAAGTGGTAAATATGTAGAGATACAAGGAACAGGTGAAGAGTATACCTTTAGTGAAGAACAATTAGGAAAAATGTTAGAGTTAGCAAAAAAAGGAATTAATGAGTTAATAGAAATCCAAAAAGAAGTTTTAGGGGAATAAAATGAAGACTATTTATTTAGCTACAAAAAATAAAGGTAAAATAAGGGAGTTTGAAACGTTTTTTAGTCAGTTTAATTATCATGTTAAATCATTATTAGATCTTGATAATAATATTGAAATTGAAGAAACCGGTCTTACTTTTCAAGAAAATGCCCTTATAAAAGCTAGGACCTTATGTAAATATATTAATGAACCAGTATTAGCTGATGATTCAGGGTTAGAAGTTAGAGTACTAAATAACGAACCAGGTGTAAATTCTGCACGTTATGCAGGTATTCATGGCAATGATGAACTTAATAATCAAAAACTATTAGAAAAATTAAGAGATTATCCTAATCGACGAGAAGCGCGTTTTGTTTGTGTTTTAGCTTTAGTCTATCCTAATGGGAAAGAAATCATCGTTGAAGGAGATTGTCATGGTATAATCCTTAATGAAAAGCGCGGTACCAATGGTTTTGGTTATGACCCATTATTTTTTATTCCAGAATTAAAAAAGACTTATGCTGAATTAACTAGTAGTGAAAAAATGTCCATAAGTCATCGAGGAAAAGCTTTAAAAGAGTTAGAAAAGGTGTTAATGAATGACAACAATCATCGTCGTATCTGATAGTCATGGTTTAACGAAAGATTTAGAAGAGATTTATTTTCGCCATAAAGATGAAGCAGAATACTTTATACATTGTGGTGATTCGGGATTAGATGAAGATCATCCCATTCTAGCACCATATATATGTGTAAATGGTAACTGTGATTATTATGGGTTTAGTAATGAGTACCTATTTAAGGTAGAAGGTTTAAATATACTTGTAGTTCATGGTCATTATCAAAAGGTTAAAGCTAAATTAGATTATTTATATAAATATGCTAAGGAAAAAAATAGCGATATTGTATTATATGGTCATACGCATATTCCTAAAATAAGTGAATATCCAGATATGTTGATGATAAATCCTGGTAGTATTCTTTCTAATCGTTTTAAAGGGCGTACTTATGCCAAAATAAAATTATCTAAAGATACTATAAATGTACAACATTTAGATGTTGTAACAGGTTTAAAAATTGAGATTTTTACATAAGATATAAAAAAATACTTTACAAAATTCACAAAATCTTATATAATACTTTATGCAAGTTTGGTGATTATATCAAGAAGGAAACACCTGTTCCCATCTCGAACACAGAAGTTAAGCTTCTTAGAGCCGATGATAGTTGACGCGAAAGTAGGTCGTTGCCAAGCTTGCTTTTAATGCGAGCGTAGTTTAATGGCAGAACCTCAGCCTTCCAAGCTGACTGTGAGGGTTCGATTCCCTTCGCTCGCTCCATTAAATATAGCTCAGGAATGAGTTTTTTATTTTATGGAGGAATACCCAAGAGGCTGAAGGGGCTCGCTTGGAAAGCGAGTAGGTCATTAACGTGATGCAGGGGTTCAAATCCCCTTTCCTCCGCCATTTAATATAGATTTGGAGTTATAGCTCAGCGGGAGAGCATCTGCTTGACGTGCAGAGGGTCGGGGGTTCAAACCCCTCTAACTCCACCATAAAAATAGTCTAGTGTAAACTAGATTTTTTTATTATAATATAAATATGTTTAGTAAGTGGTAAGAAGAAAGGAAAATAATATGATACATTATATGAAACTATATAGTAATCCTTTTAATTCTATCAAAAACAAAACTAAAACAATTGAATGTCGTCTTAATGATGAAAAACGTTCTAAGGTCAAAATAAATGATATTATTGAATTTACAGATATCAATACCAAAGAAGTATTGAGATGTCTTGTAATTAATTTATATCATTATAAAACTTTTGAAGAACTATATAAGAATCATGATAAAATATCCATAGGATATAAAGAGAATGAAGAGGCTAATTCTAACGACATGTTAAAGTATTATACACAAGATGAGATTGATAAATATGGTGTTGTAGGAATTGAAGTTAAAGTACTATAAATAACTTGAATAAATTAATTAAGGTATTTGTTAATTAGTAATGAATGCCTTTTTCTTTGCCAAATATTGTATTAATATGAGTAATTATTTATCTTTACAAATTACTATTAGAGAGTATAATAAGATGTTGTCAGCATATAGGAGATGAAAAAAAATTGGATGTTTATGAATTATTATTGTACTTAGCCATAATATTACTAATTGGTTTTATATTTGGCAAACTAGCTGAATTAATTAAAATTCCTGAAATTACAGGTTATATAGTAGCTGGTATTTTAATCGGTCCTAGTGTATTTAATATTGTAAATGAACAAGCTTTAAATAGCTTTGGTGTTGTGACAAATTTCGTCTTAGGTATTATTGCTTATCAAATTGGTATGGAATTATGGATACCAAAACTAAAAAAAAGTGGCAAGCAAATCATGATTATTACAGCTGTACAAGCCTTAACAACAGCTTTAGTAGTCTTTTTAGGTGTATGGTTAATTGATGGAAGAATGTGGTTAGCACTGGCTTTATCGTCAGTAGCAGTAGCTACTGCACCAGCACCAATTATGGTTATTGTCAAAAAGTTGAAGGCTAAAGGACCTGTTACAGATACTGTTGTTCCTGTAGTTGGTATTGATGACCTTTATGGTGTATTTATCTTTGGTTTATTTTCTAGTATTGCGATAAGTATATTGAGTGGTCAAGAATTAAATATCAATATAGCTTTACTTAATCCTTTAAAAGAAGTATTCTTCTCGATAATCATTGGTTTAATATTTGGTTTGATACTAGCAATCGTTTCCAAATATGTCATTATCAAACTACCTAAAAAGGACCGTTATATCGCTTATTTGGCATTAGTACTTTCTTTTATCCTAGGTTCTATTTATTTAGCTCATCAATATCATTTATCGATGATTCTTATACCAATGGTTTTAGGAATGACTTTTACAAACTTTATTGGTAAAGAGTCGTTTATAATTCAACAAGCTGCACTTAGTAATTTTTCTGGACCACTGATTATTTTATTCTTTACGATAGCTGGTATTGAATTATCATTGGATGTATTATTAAAAGCAGGTATTATCGCTATATATTATATTATCTTAAGAGCAATTGGTAAATTTGGTGGTGCATATCTAGGTTCTTTGATTGCTAAAGCACCAAAAATCATAAGAAATTACACAGGTCTTTGTTTATTACCTCAAGGTGGGGTAGCTATCGGAATGATTGTTGCTATATCATCGATGTTTCCTCAAGAAGAAGGACAATTAATTGAAACTATCGTCTTAGCAGGTATTCTGATTTTTGAATTAATAGGCCCTTATATTGTAAAATGGTCATTAGAAAAAGTTGGAGAAGGACATGAGGAAATAGATAGTTAATTTGTGGATAAAGAGGATGGGAAACCATCCTTTTATAATAGTAAATGACATTTATTAAAATAAGGTTATAAAATATATAACATCCTAATTATACATTAAAGTATAAAAGTATATATACAAAGATTTATATAAGAAATGTTTTATAGGAAAGTCATATCCTAAAAGTGAAATCCACTAAATCTAGTGGATTTTTTTATTATATAAGATATTGAAAAAATAACTATATATTTGATAAGTTTTTAATTCATATATTGACAATTTTTGACTAAGATGATAATGTAAAGCCGAAAGGTGATTTTTATGTATGCACATATTAGAAGTGATGGGGTTACACATAGTTTAAACTCTCATCTAGAAGGTACTGCTTTATTGGCAGAAAAATTAGGAAAGAAAATAGGAATAAATAATATCATGTTTTTAACAGGTTTATTACATGATATAGGAAAAGCTTCTTCAATATTTCAAGAATACCTATACAAAGCTTTTAATGATCAGAAATCAGTTAGACGAGGAGAAGTAAATCACTCTAGTGCTGGTGGAAAATATATTTTTGATGATTATTATAAAAATGATAAAATTCAAAAACTTACAGCACTGTTAATTTCTACAGCAATTTTTTCTCATCATGGTCAATTTGATATTATATCTCCTAATGGGGAAAATATTTTTAATAATAGGTTATTTCCAAAGAAAGAAATTGAATATAAAGAAGTAATAAAATACGCAGAAAAATTAAGAAAAGAATTTAATCTTGAAGAATATTTTAATAACGCATATAAAGAATGTAGCAATATTTTTAGCAAAATATATGAAATTTCAAGATTAATGGATAATAGAAAA
>DATCKO010000099.1:0-2369 GCA_036562215.1 Haloplasmataceae bacterium
GTAGCTAAAGGTAACCATGTTGGGTTAGCTTTTGGTTATTTAGAAAATGATAATTCTAAATTATATAGTAGTTATCTATTTATTGATAATATGGGAAACGAAGTGTATAATTATCGCCGATATACTAGTGGCTGGAAAGAAATCTATGCAGACCAAAAAATATATCAAGAAGGTAAAGATGTAGGAGTCTTTAGTTATAAGGATAAAAAAATAGCTATAGGTTTATGTGGAGATTTTTGGGATGAAAGATATGATTATATTGAAAGGATTGCCCAAATAGAAAAAGATTTTGTGATATGGCCAGTCTATGTTAATTTTACTATCGAAGAATGGAATAAGGAATTAGAGGAGTATGCCAAGCAATCTTTTCTTTTTGGAGATAGAGTATTAATGATTAACAGCTTAAGTAAGAATCCTTGTTCTCATGGTGGCTCTTTTGATTTTATGAATGGTAAAGTGAGAGAAAGAACTTCTTTTGATAAAGAAGATATATTAATTGTATCAATATAATCTAATTATAAGTGAAGATTTTTCTTCACTTTTTAATATATCATAAAATATCGAAAATTGTCATGACAGATTAATAGATATTTGCTATACTATACTAAACATGATACTTGATATTGAATATCACTTATAATATATAGGAGGAGAATTGATGAAATTAAGTTATTGGAAAGTTGTCACTGTGGGATTTGCATTCTTTTTGATTCAAACATTTTGGACATCATATGATGCAATAGTTCCATTAATATTAGAAAACAAGTTTAATATGAGTCAAACTTTATCTGGAGCCATAATGGCTTTAGACAATGCTTTATCACTATTTTTATTACCACTGTTTGGAGCAATATCAGATAAAGTCAATTCTAAATATGGTAGAAGGACACCGTTTATTTTCGTTGGTACCATCTTGGCAGCGATTTTGTATATAGGTATAACAGTGGTTGATACATTATGGATATTTATTATCATATTATTAGTCACGCTTATATCAATGGCTATTTTCCGTTCACCAGCTGTAGCTTTAATGCCTGATGTTACTGTAAAACCACACCGTTCTAAAGCTAATGCGATAATTAATTTAATGGGTACTGTTGGTGGTATGGCTGCTTTAGGTTTAGGTATTGTTTTCAAAACTAGTGAAGAAGGAAAAACAGATTTTACTTATTATGTTATCGCTATTGGTATGGTGATGTTAGTAGCTCTTATTATTTTCTTAATTACTGTAAAAGAAAATAAATGGGTCCTAGAGATGCAAGAAAATACGAAAAAATATTTCTTGGATAAAGAAGTTGAAGAAAGAGAAGAATCTGGTGGTAAACTTTCCAAAGGTCAATTAAAATCACTAATATTCATTCTAGCATCTGTTGCTTTATGGTATACAGGGTATAATGCGGTTACATCAAAATACTCTTTATATGCTTCAGAAGTTTTAAAACAAGAGTTTAATCTTACTTTAATAATTGCTCAAGCAGCAGCATTAATTGCCTTTTTCCCTGTTGGTATTATTGCCAGTAAGGTTGGAAGAAAGAAAACGATTATTGCTGGAGTTTTAATGTTAACTTTCGCTTTTGGTGCTGCAATATTTATGTCTGCTGATACGCCTGCTTACTTTATGTATATTCTTTTCAGTTTAGCAGGTATTGGTTGGGCAACTATAAATGTTAACTCTTTTCCAATGGTAGTTGAACTAGCTAAAGGTTCTGATGTTGGTAAATATACAGGTTATTATTATACAGCAAGCATGGCTGCTCAAATTATTACGCCAATTTTATCAGGTGCCATTATGGACTTGGTAGGTAATAAAACACCATTATTCCCATACGCTACTACTTTTGTTTTCTTAGCATTTGTGACCATGTTATTTGTTAAACATGGTGATTCCAGACCTGAGAAGAAAGGGTTCTTAGAATCTTTAGATAATTAGTGTTAAAGTAAATATTAAGGATTGTCTAACAATTCTTAATATTTTTTTATTGCTTATTGAAAGTTAAATTTTTACATTATTTGTATAGATTTATAATTTTTACTATGTTATAATGTGATTGAATGTTAATAAAAGGCTCTTAAAAGTCTTTTTTCATGTCTACTTAAGTGAGAGGATACTATGAGTATAAAAAAAGAGTATTGGTTAAAATTTTTAATTCCTTTTATTATATCTTTTGCTATTCTTTTAACAATGATTTTATCTATAAAATCATTTGATGCAGAAGGTAATGTAGATGCTTATCATTTATTAGGAATAATTATTATTTTAGGATTGTTTATTATTCAAGCTATCCTCTTTTTTGCTAACTTAATTATTAAATACCAGCGTGGTATCAATAATTTCTTACCAAATATAATTTTTATTATATATTGTGCTC
>DATCKO010000110.1:0-10934 GCA_036562215.1 Haloplasmataceae bacterium
GTTTAATATAAATCATATTTTTGTTATTATTTTTTTCTTTATTTTTACTATAGAATTTATATGCTTATTTAAAATAATAGATAAAAAGTATCTAGAGTCTTATATTTATGGAATATGTCTAACTTTATTTCTTACAGATATGATGTATAACATTTCTAAAATTGGTGATAGATATCTTAATCTACGTATACTTCCTGATTCACCGTGTGTTTTATGTCCTATTTTAATCTTGTTATTTCTTAAAAATCATAATAAAATACTATTTTACTTTATATCATTTATTAATTTGCCGCTTGCCTTTTTTTCAGTAATAATACTATTTACAGGTAGTTGTAATAACATATTTTGCTATTTCCCATTAAGTTCCATAATGTTTCATATATATATTACAATCATGGCTTTATTAGTACTTATAAATTATTGCAATAAAATCCCCATTAATTTTTGTAATTTAGTAAAAACAAGTTTATTATTTTTATCAATGCAAATTTTGGGCTGTATTTTAGGTAATTTACAAAGATTTGTTGAGTATAAAAAGAATATAGATTTACAAGCACCTGAATTTTATGGATTTATGTATGATCGCGCTCCATTTCCATTTTTAAAAAATGTTGCATATATTATTGGATATGATAATAATGTTATTCACATTTATCCAATAAATATGTTAATAATTTTCTTGGGTGTTATTACTGTTGCCATCATATCATATAGTTTATTTTACTTCTATTATATAAAATGTATATTATATAAAACGTAAAAAAAATTTAATTCAAAACTAAAAAATTACCAACCGGTAATTTTTTTTAGTCTCTGATATAATTCACCGATAGGTAATCCGACAACAGTAAAGTAATCTCCATGTATTTCTTTAATAAATTTGGAACCAAATCCTTGTATTCCATATGCTCCTGCCTTATCAAAGGGTTCTTTTGTATTTATATACTTAGTAATTTCTTCATCACTTAAAGGGTAAAAAGTTACCTCTGTTTTTTGGTAAAAGCTATCAATAATATTATTGTATATTATTGTAACACCAGTATACACTTGATGTGTTTTATTAGAAAGGGTTTTTAGCATTTTAAATGCATCTTCTTTATCAACCGGTTTTTCTAAGATTAAATTATCTAATGATACTATAGTATCACAACCGATGACAATATCATTTGGATAATCCTTGCTTATTACCTTAGCTTTACTTTGAGATAAAAAGAGGACAATATCCTGAGGTGATAAATTAGTATCATATTTTTCATCAATATTACTTACGACAGTAATAAAATCAGTGGTAATGTATTTTAATAGTTCTTTTCGTCGTGGTGATTTACTAGCAAGAATAATTTTCATAGTTAACTCCTTATTTTAAAATATAAAAAAGATTTTATAAAAGCTAAATTATATTGTATAATGAATGTATTATTTTTTATTATATCATAATAGTAAACAAATTATTAGAAATGGTGATTAAATGCCTGATATTGTAACACATACGACATTTGCGCTAGATGTCCTGAAAAACTTAAAACATGATAAATTAAAATTAATCTTAAATAAGCATAGAAAAATATATTATCTTGGTGCGCAAGGACCGGATGTTTTCTTTTTTTATAAAATGTTATCGCTAATTAAAGATAAAAACTATTATAAATTTGGCAATTATATGCATAACAACAAAGTCAAACATTTTATATTAACTAGTATAGGATACTTAAAGGAAAATTATTATGATGAGCTATTAAGTTATGTATGTGGTTTTATTTGTCATCATGCTTTAGATAGTTATGCTCATCCATATGTATATTATGTTACTGGTTTTGAGCGTGGTAATCATTTACGGTTAGAAAGGGCTATTGATAGTTGGTTTATCCAAAATTATTGGCAAAGGCCACCACATTTATTTAAAATTAGTAAAGAGTTATTATCTTCAAAAATTAATAAAAAAATCTTTATTCCTTTCTTTGATAAAGTTATTTTTAAAGTATTTTCAAAAAGTCATGGTGGGAAGGTTTTTATTAATTCACTCAAAAACTATCGACGGTATGTTAAATTTACTTATGATCCTTATGGGATAAAAAAGAAGTTTGCTTCGTTTATTGATAAATATTTTAATAGAAAAGGTAAGTTTGTTTTTGAAACCATTTTTTACTATAATAATTATAATGAAAAAATAGATTATCTTAATCAAAAGAATAATACCTGGCTAAATCCGGTGGATGAAAAGTTAGAGTCAAATATGAGCTTTTTAGAACTATATGATAGAGCGCTAATAGAAGCAAAGGAAAAAATCGATTTATTGTATGATTATATAAATAAAATAGTTGATATAGATAGTTTAGATAGAGTTATTCAAGATAAATCATATTCAACAGGATTATTATGTAGTGAAAATAGAAAAATGAGAAATTTTAAGGTGATTTTTAACAAGGAGTGAAAAAAATGAAATTAATATTTGCTTCAGATATTCATGGTTCATTATATTATACTAATTTGTTAATTGATAAATTTAATCAAGAAAAGGCTAATAAACTAATATTATTAGGAGACTTTTTATATCATGGACCACGAAATCCTTTACCTAAAGATTATAATCCTCAAGAAGTTGCTAATGTATTGAATAAATTTAAAGAGAGAATAATTGGTATTAGAGGTAATTGTGATAGTGAAGTAGATCAAATGGTTTTAGAATTTCCTATAAGTACTCTTTATACTCAAGTGTTTGTTGATAATTATCTCTTTTTCTTAACTCATGGTCATCGTTATACAGAAAATGACTTACCTCAAGCGAATCATACAATTTTCACTTATGGTCATATTCATGTACCAGTTTTAGAAAGAAAACATGTAATTATTTTAAACCCTGGTTCAATATCTTTACCTAAAAATAATAATTTACCAACTTATGCGATATATGATAAAGGTATGATAAGTATTAAAACTTTTACAGGTGAAGTTGTTAAACAACTAAAGTTATAAGACTCTAAAATAAATTGCGAAAAGGTGTTAATAATTGTAAAATAATGATAGGTGATATGATGAAGTGGAAAATTGCTGACATCGAAATAGATAATCAAGTCGTTATTGCGCCAATGGCTGGAATAGGTAATGTAAGTTTTCGCAAGATCTGTAAGAAAATGGGTGCAGGACTTATATATGCTGAGATGGTTAGTGATAAAGGATTAATCTATGATAATGAAAAAACAAAAGAGATGTTATATGTAGAAGAAGATGAACAACCAATTACTATGCAAGTATTTGGTGGCGACATATGGTCGATTGTTGATGCAGCAAAGATTATTGATAAATATTGTAATGCGCGTATTATTGATATAAATATGGGGTGTCCTGTTCCTAAAGTAGTGAAGTCTGATGCTGGAGCTAAATTGCTTTTAGAGCCAGATAAAATATATGAAATTGTTAGTCGGGTTGTAGAAAATGTTCATAAACCGGTAACAGTTAAAATGCGGAGTGGATGGGATAAGAATACTATATATGCCGTTGAAATAGCGGAAAAATGTGAAAAAGCAGGAGCAAAAGCGATAGCGATTCATGGTAGAACAAGAACCCAAATGTATGAAGGATTGGCAGATTGGAACATTATTAAAGAAGTTAAAAAAGCTGTAAAAACGATTCCCGTAATTGGTAATGGTGATATTAAAACGCCAGAGGATGCAAAAAGAATGCTTGATGAGACTAATGTCGATGCAGTAATGATTGGTAGAGCAGTGTTAGGCAATCCATGGTTGATAAAACAAACGGTTCATTATTTAGATAATAGAGAATTATTACCTGAAGTATCACCACGAGAAAAGATTATGCAAGCCATAGAACATATGGAATCATTAGTTCATTTAAAAGGCGAAAAGTTAGCTGTTTTAGAAATGCGTAGTCATATTCCTTGGTATATAAAGGGTTTATATGAAGCGACAAATATCAAAAGAAAAATTAATACTATAAGTAATGTGGAGGAAATTAAAAAACTTTTATTTACTTATCTAGATAAATTAGAACATCAAACTGATTAAAGGGTGGTAATATGAAGCGTAAATACTTAGTTGATAGGATTATTTCACTGTGTTACGACTATATCTTAGTAATAATGATGATAGGATTTACTTCGTTTATCTTACATTATTTAAAAGTCCATCTAGCTATAATAATTATAATTGACATATTTATTTATTTTTTTGCTTATACGTATATTTGTTATCTTTTGAAAGGATCTATAGGGAAAACTCTAAATGATTTATATGTTGAACCTACTAGTGGAAGATTTACCTTTGGTAGAGTTTTATTTCGTGAAATAATAATGAAACAAATATTATATTTAACAATTATTGGTTTTATATGTGATTTGGTCTTTTTTATATTAAAAAAAGATACGCTTCATGATTATTATTTAAAAACCACTGTTAAGAAAAAAGAAACTAAAAAAGAAGTTAATAAAAAAGCCAAAAAGAATAAAATATCTATATTTCGGAAAAAGAAATAATATATAGTTGAATCTTTCATATTATATTTGATATAATAGTTAATGCTAACTTAAGGAGTGAAAAAAATGAGCGATCAAATATTAGAAAATGAATTAAATTTAAATGAACAAATGTTAGTCCGTCGTGGTAAGATCGATTTTTTAAAAGAAAAAGGAGTCGACCCTTTTGGTAAACGATTTGATCGTACACATAATACCAAAAACATTAAGGATGAATTTGAACATTTAGATAAAGAACAATTAGAAGAAAAGAGTTATATTGTTACAACCGCTGGAAGAATAATGACAAAGCGTGGACAAGGTAAAGCGGGCTTTGCACATATTCAAGATCAATATGGACAAATCCAAATTTATTGCCGTCAAGATTATTTAGGAAACAATTATGAGTTATTTACCAAGGCTGATATAGGAGATATTATTGGTGTTAAGGGTGAAGTATTCAGAACCAAAACTGGAGAATTAACAATAAAAGTACATGAATATTATCATTTAGTAAAAGCTCTTAGACCATTACCTGATAAATTTCACGGATTACAAGATATTGAGGAAAGATATCGTCGAAGATATGTTGACTTAATAGTAAATGAAGATGTTCGTAAACGATTTACAGTACGTTCGCAAATCATATTTAAACTAAGAGAGTATTTAAATAATAAAGGATATTTAGAGGTGGAAACACCTATTCTAAATACCGTATTAGGAGGAGCAGCAGCTCGACCTTTTATTACTCATCATAATACACTCGATATCGATATGTATCTTAGAATTGCTCCAGAGTTATGGTTGAAACGTTTAATTGTTGGTGGTTTTGATGGTGTATATGAAATAGGTAGATTATTTAGAAATGAAGGAATGGATTATAAACATAATCCTGAGTTTACATCTATTGAACTATATTTAGCTTATTCTGATATGGATGGAATGATGGATTTAGCTGAGGATGTAATATCTTATTTAACTAAAGAGGTTTTAGGAACAACTGAGATTGAATATGAAGGAGTTAAAGTTAATCTTGCTAAAGGATGGGCTAGAGCTCATATGGTAGATTTAATTAAGGAATATTCCGGAGTTGATTTTTGGCAACCAATGTCTTTTGCAGAAGCCAAAGAGATAGCCAAAGAACATAATATCGAGGTCAAACCACATTTTACTGGTGTTGGGCATATTATTAATGAATTCTTTGAACATTATGTTGAAGAAAACTTAATACAACCTATTTTTGTTTATGGACATCCAGTAGAAATTTCGCCTTTAGCTAAAAAAGATGAAAAGGATCCTCGTTTTACTAAACGATTTGAGTTATTTATTATTGGTAGGGAATATGCAAATGCCTTTAGTGAATTAAATGACCCAATTGACCAACGCACACGTTTTGAATCACAGTTAAAAGAACGTGAACTCGGTAATGATGAAGCTAATGAAATGGATGAAGATTTTGTCGAAGCTTTAGAATATGGTATGCCTCCAACAGGTGGTATTGGAATTGGCCTAGATCGTTTAATTATGTTACTAACAAATTCATCTAGTATACGAGATGTATTATTATTTCCAACTATGAAACCTATTAAACAAACAAATAAATAAATGTCTAATAACGGTATATTTTGGTAAGTTATTCTTTAATTATTAAATATGTGCTATAATAATAAGGAAATGTATTTAGGGAGGAAACCATGAAAAAGCAAAGAAGACGTTTTGGTGATAGATATGATGGAAGATTATTGAGGAAAATTGATCCATTTTATAAAATAGTCCCTTATATAATGAAAACTAAAGTAGATTCACAAGTATATTTTGCTGATAAAGTAATATTTGATAAAACTGAAAAATATATTTTAGAAAAAAGGGAAGAAAATGTTAGTATAAAGTTCTTACATGTCGTAATCGCAGCGATAGTTCGTACTATATCACAAAAACCACGACTAAATCGTTTTGTATCAGGACGGAAAATTTATGCTCGTAATGGTATATATATAAGTTTAGCAGTAAAGAAAGATATGAGTGAAACTAGTGCTGAAACTACAGTAAAGATTAAATTTGAACCTACTGATACTATTAATGATGTAATTGAAAAAGTTAATCGTGTTATAGAAGAAAATAAAAATCAAAATGCCAATAATGATACTGATAAAACAGCTAAGTTAATTATGTTGTGTCCAAGAATATTGGTTAGAGCATTTGTTAAATTAATGACTTGGTTGGACCACCATGGTAAAATGCCTAAAGTTATTAATCGGGTAAGTCCTTTCCATACGAGTATTTTCGTTACTGATATGGGATCTTTAGGTGTACAACCTGTTTATCATCATATCTATGAATTTGGAACTACATCCATATTTGTAGCCTTTGGTATAAAAAATAAAGAAAAATATATTGACCGTAACAACAATATCGTTGACCGTAAATATGTAGATATGAAAGTAGTTGTGGATGAAAGAATTTGTGATGGCTATTATTATGCTAAATCACTAAGATTATTTAAATATTACATGGAAAATCCTCATCTATTAGAAGTAGCTCCTGAAAAAGTTGTGGAAGATGAAGAAATATAAATAAGAGCACACATAGTGCTCTTATTAGTTTTTTATTAGTAATACAACTGCTTCACAAACAATTCCTTCACCACGACCTACAAAGCCCATTTTTTCTCCGCGAGTTGCTTTGATATTAACATTTTCTATATCAGTATCTAAAATCTCAGCAATTATTTTACGCATATCTGGTATGTAAGGAGCCATTTTAGGTTTTTCCGCAAATATTGTACAATCAAGGTTATTTATTTGATAACCTTTTTCTTTTGCCATATTAAAGGCTTTCTTTAAAAGTATTTTGGAGTCAATATCTTTATAAGCTGGATTAGTATCAGGAAAATGTTTGCCGATATCACCTAATCCTAAGGCTCCAATTATTGCTTCTGTTATGGCATGTAATAAACAATCTGCGTCACTATGACCAAGAAGACCTTTTTCATAATCAATTTTTATACCACCTAATATTAAGTCTCTATTAGGTACTAATTGATGAATATCAGTGGAATGACCAATTCTTAATTTCATATTATCCCTCTATTAAGTAAAATATTTATTATATAAAAGATTTGCCAATAATATATCTTCTTTTGTGGTGATTTTAATATTATCATAATTCGATTCAACTAGTTTGACTTTAACACTTAGGTATTTTTCTAATAATGAAGCTTCATCAGTACCGATGAAGTTATCTTGTAGTGCTAACTCATGGGCTTGTAATAAAAGTTTTGTCTTACAAGCTTGTGGGGTTTGAACAGCATATAAATTATGACGTGATATAGTATTAATAATAAATTCTTCTTCAACGTATTTAATGGTATCTTTTACCTTAACACCTGGTATGGCACAATCATATTTATAAGCTTCCCTGACTAATGATTTTATAAGTTCTATGGTAATAAAAGGTCTTGCACCATCATGAACTAATACTAGATCGTTAGTAACATGTTTTAAACCATTATAAACACTTAGTTGTCTTTCATAACTACCACATACGATATTGCATTTATTATTAAACAAATTATGCTCATGTAGTATTTTTATTATCATCTCTTCATCCAATTTATTTATAACGATTATTAATTCTGTGCAATCATCATCATATATAAAATTTTGAAGAGCTAAGGTTATTAAAGGTTTATCATGAATAGAGAGTAACATCTTATTAAACCCTAAATTCATACGTTTGCCATTTCCTGCTGCTAGTACTAATGCGCTATAATTCATTTTATCACCTCAAGTTATTTTACCACAAAATAAAAAACTTCACCATATGTGAAGTTTAATAGTCAATACCAGCTTTTACGATGTAACTATGGTCTTCGCATGAGCATGGTGTAATACCATAAGTCATTTTACAATGTGGGCATTTATAAACTAAAGTTGTCATGATAATGGTGTTCCCACAAACACATTCGATATGTGCAGGAGTAGGCATTAAATTATCAGCTGCTCCCTTAGCTCGCACCTTATCAATTAAAGCTTGATTAGTCTCAAATTCACAGCCACATTTAGATACTATTTTAGACATCTAATCATCCTTTCCTAGACTCTTCTATGATTATAGCAAACACCACTTATTTTTTCAATTAAAGCGATATGGTAAACTGATTAAATGGATAATTCTTAGGATAGGAAGTAAAGGTTAATAATTCTTTAGTTACAGGATGATAAAAACTTAATTGGTAGGCATATAAAGCAATATAATTACAATTATCATTTATTCCATATTTTTTATCACCCATTAAAGGATGATTGATATTAGCAAACTGAACTCTAATTTGATGAGATTTACCCGTAACTAAATCAATACGGACTAAAGACATATTGCTTTTATATTCGAGTAATTCATAACTTAGTTCAGCCTTTTTAGCTTGGGGATAATCTCTGTCTTTTATGTATACGGTATTAGATTTCTCATCTTTAAAAAGGTAATTAATCAATGTACCGCTATTATTAATCTTATTATGTACAACAGCCAAATACTTCTTTTGGAAAGTATGATTACGAATTTGTTCACTTAAGCGGGATGCTCCTTTACTCGTTTTACCAAAGACCATGATTCCTCCTACATTACGATCTAAGCGATGTACTAATCCTAAATAAACATTCCCTAACTTATTATATTTCTTTTTTAAATAAGCTTTTATCATTGATAACATATCTAAATCGCCCGTTTTATCTTCTTGGCTTAGAATTCCTGGTTCTTTAATAACGACAATTACATGATTATCTTCATATAAGACTTCCATTTTATTTCTCCCAGCGAGAATAAATACCACATGGTAATATTAAGTTAGATTTTTGAGTTCTTAATCCTATTTCTCCAGATTGTACAAGACCAGGGACTTTTTTATTAACAGTTGTTTCCATAATATTATGTAAAACAATAGGTGAGAAAGCAGAAGTATAACTATTAATAATATAGAATAGCGGGTTATTACTCCATACCTTTAATGTTAAATTGATTAAATTGACTAATTGTTCTTCAATTCTCCATACTTCATTCTGGGTTCCTCTACCAAAAACAGGAGGGTCCATGATAATGGCATCATAAGTTTTACCTCTTCTAATTTCTCGTTCTACAAATTTAATAACATCATCAACAATAAAACGGACATTACAATTTTGTAGATTAGAAAGTTCAATATTTTCTTTTGCCCAAGTTACAACTCCTTTGGCACTATCAACATGGCATACTTCAGCACCAGCATAGCAACAAGCAACTGTAGCGCCACCAGTATAGGCAAATAGATTTAATACTGAGACTTTTCTTGAGGTATTTTTAATTTTTTCAATCATAAAATCCCAATTAACTGCTTGCTCAGGAAATAGACCTGTATGTTTAAATCCTGTAGGCTTAATAAGGAACTTTAAGTCTTTATAATTAATCGTCCAAGTTTGCGGGAAATTGCTAACTTTCCATCTTCCTCCACCAGTATGATGCCGTTCATAATATCCATCATATTTATCCCAGCAAGATAAATCTTGACGAGGCCAAATAGCTTGAGGGTCAGGTCGTCTTAAAATGTAATTACCCCATTTTTCAATTTTTTCGTTATCACCAGCATCAATTAATGTAAAATCACTCCAACTATCAGCGACTAAAAGCATGTTTCCTCCTATATATTATAAAAATTTTTCAAAGCGTAAATCATCGTGCCATTCACCATTATAATAAGTAAAATTAGGGATTGAACCAATATGTTTATATCCTAATTTAAGATAAAAATTTATTGCTTTGGTATTAAAGCCAAATACCCCTAACTCCATTCTTTCAAAACCACAGTTTTTGGCATACTCTTCGATAAAATTCATTGCGATTTTTCCAATTCCTAAGCCCTGATAGGCTTTTTCACCTATGGTAATTCCTAGCCATGCTGAATTAAAATCTTTTACATAAAGAAAATCAGGATTATCTAAGATATTTATATCTCCAATAATATTATTATCACAGACGATAAAAAACGCATATTTTTGGAATTTACTAAACAAGTTAGCTTGCGAAATAAACTCTGGTGTTACAAGACCTAATGGTCCTTGATTAAAATTAGGTGAGATTAAATAATTTATTTCAGGGTCATTAAACCATTTCGCAAGAATTTCACAATCTTGCTTACTAGTAAAATTTACAGGAATGAAACTAATATTCATTAATTCACCTCTTAAAACGATATCTCGTTAAAGGCTGCATTTATTACATCATTAATATTATTTACTCCAATTATTTGAAAGTCTTTCGGTAATTTTAAACGTTCTTTTTCTTTTTGGGGAATAAAAGCCCTCTTAAACCCCATTTTATAGGCTTCTAAACATCGTGATTCAATTTTTGATGTTCTTCTGACTTCACCTGTTAAACCTACTTCCCCAATAAAAACATCATATGGGAAAAGTGGGGTATTCTTGTAACTCGAAAC
>DATCKO010000132.1:0-6174 GCA_036562215.1 Haloplasmataceae bacterium
GTAGCACATAGATAAGATAATCGTTAAGTTGCGACAAAAATAAAGACAGGATACTTTTCTTGGGTTTTTCTTTTAACTTGTTTTCACCATACTCTTGTAATCTCCTATTTGCTTCGTCTTCTGTCAAACCAGTTTCAACATTAACATTTAACTCCTTTAATACTTCTTCCGTAGACTTTAAATACCACATATTTAAGTAAACCTCCTCTTATTTGGGGGTACAAAAAAACCTCCAAAATAATGGATTGTCCCCCATTATTTTGAAGGTCTCGTTTCCAAGGTTAGACTTGGTTAATTAACCGGGTGGTTCTCACCGTGATGACGGCTAATTAATCAAAACTACTCCCCTTCTTACGATTTATTATATGATAATTTCAATATTTTTACAATAAATATCTTAATATATATTTATTCACCAATGATTTTAATTAGTACCCTTTTTGGACGTTTACCATCAAATTCACCATAAAAGATTTGTTCCCAAGGTCCTAAATCTAAGCACCCATTGGTGATGGCAACTACAACTTCCCGTCCCATTATCGTCCGTTTTAAATGCGCATCTGCATTATCTTCATACGTATTATGCTCATATTGATTATATGGTTTCTCAGGTGCTAGTTTTTCTAAGAAACGTTCAAAATCACGATGTAGGCCAACTTCATCATCATTGATAAAGACGCTAGCGGTAATATGCATCGCATTAACTAGTACCAATCCCTCTTTAATCCCACTTGTGGTCACACATTCTTCTACTTCTTTAGTTATATTGATAAAAGCACGTCGGGTAGGAGTATTAAACCATAGTTCCTTGCGATAAGATTTCACCTTCTCACCTCTTATAAGTGAAGCGTTTATCATAAGCATCTTTTAGTCGCGATAATGCTTGTTCAAGTGTTGAACGATGACAAGCAATATTTAAACGGACAAAGCCACTACCTTCATCACCATATACATAACCATGATTAAGGTAGAGTTTAGCTTCCTTCATGAAGAAATCAAGTAATTCTTTATCCGTTAGTTTCAGTTTTCGACAATCGAGCCATAATAAATAGGTTGCTTCTGGTTTAATAACATGTATAAGAGGTAGATAATCTTCTACAAACTTCATAGTATAGTCTTTATTCTCTTCAATATACGTCATTACTTCTTCTAACCATGCTTCTCCTGTTTGATAAGCAACTTCACAAGCTAACATGCCAAAGATAGATGGGTGCGTACCACCAAGTTTCTTAATAAACTTACGTAACTTTTCTCTTAACTCCTCATTTTCAACAATCACATTAGAGGTATATAATCCTGCTAAATTAAAAGTTTTACTTGGAGCAGTACAAGTAATACAAATATCGCTATATTCTTTCTTTAATGAGGCTAACGGTATATGTTTATAATCTTTGTAAATTAAATCATGGTGGATCTCATCAACCGCAATTAATACATTATGTTTTAAACATGTTTCTGCGATATTGGTAAGTTCTGTCTTGGTCCATACTCTACCAACAGGATTGTGTGGACTACAAAGAATAATTAATTTCACTTGATTCTTAATTATGCTTTCTTCCAACTTTACAAAATCAATTTCATAATGACCATTCTTTAATACTAATGGTTCAATTACAAGATTACGCTCGTTATTTTTTACGACATTAAAGAAAGGATTATAAACAGGTTGAAAAACGAGGACACTATCCCCTAAATCGGTAAAAGTTTGGATGATATAATTTAATGCGGCTACGACGCCAGGGGTGATAATAATCCATTCTTTTTTGATATCCCAATTATGACGCTTTTTCATCCAGTTAACAACAGCATCATAATATGAATCAGGTATAGTTGTGTAGCCATAAACACCATGTTCAGCTCGCTTAATCAAAGCTTCAATCACCTGAGGTGGTGAAGGAAAGTCCATATCCGCCACCCATAAAGGTAAGAGATCTTCAGGAACACTATCCCATTTAACTGAATTAGTATTTCTTCGATTTATAAAATTCATTTTCCTTCCTCCCTATTACACCTTTTATTATACATTAAAAAGATAAAAAAAAGACTAGTTAATTCTAGTCTTTTTTACAATAAATGATCGAATAAGTAAGCAACATGCCGCATAATCTCTAGGGTAAACTTCTTTCCTTTTTTAATTTCAAGCATCGGTATATCACCAGCATGATATTCGTATAAACTCTTGGCTTGAAGACTTTGGCTTATATAATTTACATGTACTTCTTTTAGTTTTTGAGCATATGGTTCACTATCAATAACCAGCATTATTTCTGTGCTGAGATAAGTACTGCGCGGATCTAAATTATATGAACCTACTATACTGATACGATTATCAATGATATAAGATTTACTATGAAGTGAACCCCCACCTTGATATTCATATAACTTGATATTATCATACTTCAACAATTCTTTCTTATACCGCAAATATCCAGAAAAAGCGAAATAATTGGGTGTTGAACCAGCTGAATTAGTTATAACCGTGATATCAAGTTGATTAAGATTTTTTAACTGACCTTTTATATCTTCAGTTGGTACCACATATGGGCTATTAATGTATACTTCCTCTTTCGCATTGTTAATTAAACTGGCAATTTCACACCATATTTTAGGTTTCTTAACCCGATTTAAAGGATTAGCGATTAAAGTGATCTTGTTTGTTGGTACACTTAAAGCCATAATATTAATTTTAGTTGTAAAGTATTCAGGATGCATATATCGGTAATCTTTATAATTATTTAAGATTTTTTGAAAGTGATCTTCTTTAACCTTAACTTTTCGGGGATCTTTGGTGTAAGGTGAATTCCACATCGTTTCAAAATAATCCATTAGTTGTTTTACAGCACTTTCAGCGAACCTACTTATTTCGCCTGTAAATGTGATGATGTGGTCAATATCAAAGACATAATTATACGCTTCGGTACTTAGATAACGATTAGCGATATTACGACCTGATACCACTGCACGGTATTTATCGATAATCATGATTTTATCATGTAAGAGATTATTAACCGTCCATGGTTTGAATAGGTTAAAAGGTTCAAAAAGTTTAAAGGTAATGTTAGGATGGGCATTTAATGAAGTTAGTACTTCATTATCAAAACCAGTAAAATGGCGATATTTTCCATCAATGACAATTCTTACCTTTACGCCACGCTCAGCAGCGCGTAAGATTTCACCTAATATAAGTGTGCCATACTTATCTGAGTTAAAGTAAAACTGGGCAATGTCAATTGATTCTTTAGCATTCGCGATTAAATCTAAACGGGCAGTGACTGCTTCTTGATGTTTTGAGATTAAAGCTGCCACATCCACCCCGACTTCATCACTATAATAATAATGGACATTGTCACAAAAGTCATTATTTAATTTTTCAGTATAATTGGGCAATATTGCGAGATTAGTTGTTAAATATAACACAACGATAATTACACTCCTGTAAATTATTTTTCCGATGATGTACATCATTACCTTCCTTGTTTTTCGGTTCTTGTCGTTTTATGATTCCTAGCGTTATTATTATGCCATCAAGAGTTTAATTATTATACCTAACCCAATGGTAAAAACTAAACTTAAATTAACGATGACAAAGTTTTGCACAGAAAACACAAAAGTATCTTTTTTTGTTTGCAGTTGCATAAAGGCATTTATGTTCTTATGTACCACCACATAAGTTAATAGTGCTAACAACACTGCTAGAGGTGCTACCTTAAGGATTATGCTTAAGATGATGGCTAAAAAGCCAATGTAATATAAACTGCGAAATAGTATTAAAGCTTTATCCTTACCAATATAAATAGGTAAAGTATAGCGACGATTAATGATATCATCTTCAATATCACAAATATTATTGGCAAGCATGATGTTCGCAATTCCTGTAGCGGCTGGTAAAGAAATCAAGAAAATCTTTAACACATCTAAATAGGAGATAGAGAGAATAAGATCTTGCGCATCAACTTTAATGTTTACGATATCTTGGTCATAAACATGAATATAAACCGCTAAAAAGGGAATAATTAAGCCCATAAATCCTCCCGATAAAAGTTCACCTAAGGGTGTCCGTGATGTCGGGACAGGGCCAAATGTATAAGTAATACCAATAAGAAACGATAACATGCCTAATAATAATACCACAACATTGGTATTAAGATAAAGTAAAATGCCAAATACAATCGCTATGCTTAAGAGTAAGCCAATGGTAATGAGTACATCTCGCTCTTTCAAGTTATCACGGACGATCGCATTATGCTTTTCGTAACCGTAACCTTCCTTTTTTTGTGCTTTCTTAAAGTCGATGTAGTTGTTAATAGCGGTCGTACACATGTCAATGCAAATTAAAGAGACAAACATCAATAAGAAGTTCTTTAAATTAAAACGATTATAAGTATAAAATGCATATACTGTCCCTAAAAGAAAGGGGATAACACTCGCAACTTTCGTTTGTATTTCTACTAATTTCAAAAAACTACGTGGTTTCATAATATCCTCCTCTATTAACACTTCACCTTACCTATTATAACAAATGTATTCTAAACAAAAAACCACCAAAATGTTATTATACCTATAAAGTAGACACTAAATAAAAAGTTTACTTTATAGGTATTTTTCATTATAATGAGACTAATAATGAGTTGGAGGATATATTGATATGAAGATAAAATTTAAAGAGTATGTCGAAGAACATAGAAAAGAATTAGAAAACAATCCATACGTATCTAAAGTGAGTAAAACTATTCAATATTCTCCAGAATTTAAAATAAAAGCAGTTGAACTAAGAAGAGAAGGAATCCCCTTAAGAAGAATATTTGAAATGCATAATTTACCATACGAAAAAGAATGTTGTAAATCATATATAAAGAAATGGATGAAACAGTATGATGAGTTAGGAAAGGAGTCATTTTATAAAGAGACACGAGGGAGAAGTAAAAAGGGTAAAACAGGCAGACCTAAGAAAGCAGATGAAATAACGCTAGAAGAAAAGGTGTTAATACAGGAAAAGATAATCGAAGCACAAAAGATGGAGATAGAAGAATTAAAAAAGCAATTATGGCAAGGAAAGGTGGTGAAAAGAAGAAATAATAATGAGTATATGCCAACTCAAATAATATATAAGTTTATTAACGAATTAAAGGATAAAACAACAGTGTCTATTCAAAGGATATGTAAATATTTCAATGTATCTAGGTCTGGATATTATAAGTGGGTACATAATAGTGAAAAGAGAGAAAAACGAGAGTTACAAGATAAGACTGATTTTGAAATAATACACTCTATATGGTCAAAGAAGAAGGAATATGGGTATTTAAGGATAACTATGAGTTTAAAGAACGATTTAGGGATTATAATGAATCCTAAGAAGGTATATAGACTAATGAAGAAGTACGGGATTCGTTCAACGGTGAGAAAGAAAAGACCATATGCAGCTTTAAATAATGAGTATAAGAAACATTATTATTTTGATAATGTACTAAACAGAAAGTTTGATGTAAAGAAACCAGATACAGTATACGCAACCGATATAACATATTTAATATGGGGAAATAATAGATATTATTTATCTGTAGTTAAAGACCTTGGTTCTAATGAATGTGTGGCTTGGCATGTTTCAAAAACATGTGGATTAGAATTATCAATTAATGTAATAGAACAATTAACAAGTAGATTGGGAAGAAATAAAATGAATGGTGTCATGATTCATTCTGATCAAGGAGGACATTATACTAATCCAACTTATGTAAATAAACTTAAAGATTTAGGAGTAATACAATCAATGTCAAGACGAGGAAACTGTCTTGATAACGCAAAGATGGAAACATTTTTTGGCCATTTTAAAGATGAGTGTCAGTTTCACAAAGCTAAATCTTATGAAGATTTAGTAAAGATAATATCTGACTATATGTATTATTATAATAATCAGCGTTATCAATGGAGACTAAAAAAGATGGCTCCTGTACAATACAGAAACCATCTTTTATCAGCATAATAATTACTAAAACTAAACTTTTTTATTTTTGTCTACTTTACAGGTGTAAGTTCATAATAAGTGGTTTAGAAATTAATATTCACTACATGGACATATATTCTTGATACATCTAAGGTTGTCATATTGAAGATAGCTTGTTTAACATTTTCTTGGACTTTCTTAGCTACTTTATGGATGGATTCACCATATTTAAC
>DATCKO010000138.1:0-3739 GCA_036562215.1 Haloplasmataceae bacterium
GCATATGGATTAGTTGTAGGATTAACTGGTGGAGCAGGTGGCTGGGCAGTGGCAGGAAAATTTGCTGTTGCTGGCGGAACATCATTACTAAATAGTTGGAATGAAAATGCAACATTTGGTGAAACAATGAAATCTTTAGGAATATCTTTGTTAGTTTCGGGCGCCGCTCAAGGAGCAGGATATTTAGCAGGAAAGTTTGGACCACAATTACTATCTAAAATAGCACCAAGAAATCCAAATCATTGGTTAACAATGGGAGATATTGGATCTGCTTTATGGGCAATTCCTGCTGTAAAAACTGGCGTTATTCGCTTCGTAGGAGGCGTTGCTGGTTCTATTATTAATAATTATTAGGAGGTATAAACGATGTGGGAGTTTATTAAATATTGTTTGCGTTGTTTGTTAATGTCTATTTCTGCTGCATTTGGAAACAATCCTGAAGGAATGACATTTAAACATGCAATAGTTGGAATTGTTACAATGTTTGTATTATTAGGATTAGCCTTGGGGATTTTATGGCTAATAGCGGTAATTGTTAATAAATTTAGATAATTGAAGAATAGTAATAAAATATATTATAGAATTTAGAAAACAAAATAATAGCAAATTACTTTCACAAGCAAAACTAGACGAGTTTACCTTCGGGTAGATTCGTCTTTTCATTTAATCTATGTTAATAGATTATTTAATAGCAAAATGTTATAATAAGATATCAAATAAAAGGGATTTATAATTGATTATAAAAAGGTGGTGAAAATATGGCTGATTGGAAGAAGGTTAAGAAAATTGATGCGCACATTCATATTATTCCAGATGTTGTTCATGAAGCTAATCCAGATTCAGAGGATGAATGGGTTTATGCGGATCAAAGCAAATATTTTAATTTAATGAAAGAATATAATATTGAACAGGCTGTTATTATGCCACTTAATGACCCTTATTTAATGTCTATGGAATTCACCGTTGATGCAGTTATAAAAATTTAAAGGAACTAGTTAATAAATATCCAGACAAGTTTTATGCAATGGCTGACATTGATATCAGTAACAGTATTGAAAATTCTAAGGAAAATTTAATAAAAGCAATAGAAGAATATAAACTTAATGGTTTAAAAATTCATCCTAATAATACAGGAATGAAGGTTGATGATGACTATAATGTTGATTTACTTGAATTGTTTAATAAATATGGATTACCAGTATTTATACATTCATATCCCAACTCTAAAGATGATAACTCAGCAACATATAGAATTAAATATTTAATAAATAAGTTTCCTAATATTAAGTTTATTATTTCTCATATGGGTGCTTATCAATATGAAGAATTACTAGATACAAATTGTTATGTTGATATATCTGCTATATTACCAGACTATGTTAATAAACTAGGAATAAAAGAAACCAATAATATATTAAGAAAATTTGGTGCAGAAAGATTAATATTTGCAACTGATTATCCTTCTAGCAGATGTTTAGCACCAGAAGAAATATATGATAGATATTTTGAAATATTGGATCAAATGGATTTTACTGAAAAAGAAATTAAAATGATTGCATATAAGAATATTAAAAATATTATTCAATAAGATATGAAATTATAATGTTATTAATAATAGTTTTTCAAACACAAAGTGAGTTTACTATAAAGAAGACTCACTTTTTAATTTTATAAAAAAGTTTCATTAATGACCCTCGCATTTTGATGTGCTAATGTCCGTTACTATTGAAGAGATATAAAAAAGTTTTGTTTGGAACCCCGACACTTTGACATTTTAATGTCCGTAACTATTGTAGGGATAATTTCAGAAAGATTAAAAAGTTTAATAAAACACCCTCTCAAAGTGGATTGGAAATCTCCAGTACTATTGAAGGGATGTGTTTGTGTATCCCTTCAAATAACAAGTAATGGAGGTGTTAAAGATGGTAATTAATGTTGATTGAAATGAGGTAATTATACAATTTTTGTAAACAGGATAAGGCGTGCTTCACTCTGCATCACAAAGTGATTTTCGCCTGAGTTTTGTAACTGGGATACCCAGCTTACATTTATTAAAAATAATAAGAAATTAAGGAGGATAAATTTATAGAGAAGAAAAACAAATTAAATATTAAAAGAGTTAAAATGTCATCAATTATTGATGATAAAAACAAAACAATTTATGTAATTAAAGAATCTGTTGGAGGAAAAAATAAAGCTTCTAACATTATTGAAAAATTAATACTTAAAGATATTAAAAATAACTTAACTAGTAAAGAAGAGGTTAACCATTATGATGGTAATTAAATTAGTTGTATGGTATAATATAGATGCTTGTGAAAGGTTATTTGCTTTAATAAAAGGAGTATCCAAATATGAAGCAAAATAAACTTTACAACACAGCAATTTATTGTCGTTTATCATTAGACGATGGAAACGAGGGTGATTCATCAAGTATAAAAATTCAAAAAATGATGTTAGAAAAATATGCGTTAGAGCATGGATTTACTATTTATGATTATTATATCGATGATGGTTATAGTGGGCTTAACTTTGAACGTCCAGCATTTAAAAGATTAATGCAAGATATTAGTGAAGGTAAAATCAATTTAGTATTAACTAAAGACTTATCAAGACTAGGAAGAAATCATATTCAAACAAGTTACTTTATTGAAATATTCTTTCCAGATAATGATATTAGATATATCGCAGTTAATGATAATGTTGATACACTTTATGATAATAACGATATCGCACCATTTAAAAATATCTTAAATGATATGTATGCTAAAGACACATCAAGAAAAGTAAAGACTGCTAAAAGATTATTAATGCAAAAAGGTATGTTTATGGCTGCTCAACCTCCATATGGATATAAAAAGGATCCTAATGATAAAAATCATTTAGTAATAGATGAAGAAGCAGCTGAAGTTGTTAGACTAATATTTGATTTAGCATTAAGTAATATTGGTGTAGTTAAAATTACTAGAGAATTAAATAAAAGAGGTATTATGCCTCCAAGTATTTATAAAGCTAGTAAAGGTGATTTAAGATTTACTAAGTTAACTGAAACAAGAAGACAAATGTTTAAAAACTACGACATTGAATCTTGGAACACTGTAACTGTAGGAGCAATCATAAGAGATATGGTCTATGTTGGTGATATGGAAAATCATAAATATGAAGTGAAAAACTATAAAACCAAGAAATGCACAAAAGTTCCTAAAGAAGAACATATCATAGTAAGAAATACACATGAACCAATTATATCTAGAAGTGACTTTGAACATGTTCAAGAATTAATTAGACATAGACAACGTCCATCTAGACATAACCATCCTAATCTATTTAAAGGAATTCTAAAATGTAAGAATTGTGGAAGACCTTTAAATCTATATTACAACAAAAGAAGAAGTGGTAAGATGGTATGGAGATATAGATGTGTTGGTAACTTTGTAAAGTATGGATTAGATGATGAACCTAATACAATAGGTTATCTTGAAATCTATGATATAGTTAAATCTAAACTAAAGGAACTAATGAAGTCATTAAAATTAAACAGTGATGAATTTCTAAATAACATTATTGATAAAGTAGATACTGATGAACACATTAAAGAATTAGTTAGTGAGAAAAATAAAATAGTTACTAGACTTAATACAATCGACTCAATCATCATTAGATTATATGAAGATTTAGTAGAAGAAAAATTAAGTGGAAGTAACTATCAAAAAATGTTAGATAAGTATCAAGATGAACA
>DATCKO010000156.1:0-5609 GCA_036562215.1 Haloplasmataceae bacterium
GAATAGTGATATGTTACTAGGAGAGATGATACTTATTTTTATGGTATAGCAGGAATAGGTGCTTTAGCCTTTATTCTCGGTGGATATATACCAGCAATGCTATGTCTTATAAATTTTGGTATATCAATAATTTTTCTATTAAGAATTGGAAATTATGTTCAAAAGTTATAAAGATAACTTATCTCGTTTATGACTTTGCATTAGTAGGTATATAGCTTTTTTAGTAATAAAAATTGATTTATATAGAATAAGTATTGCTTAAAAGATATAAACGTAAGGAATAAGTTGATTATGATATGATAAATCATAATCATTTTTTTTATGTAAAAACCTTGCCTATTGTTGATTGACTTTAGTAAAATAAAATGCTATAGTATAATAGTTAACTAGCTAATAATTAATAAGGTAATAATTAACAAGTTAATAGAATATTAGGTGGTGAGAAAAAATGGATAATGATAATATGAGTCTTATCAGTAATAAGAAAATAATTTGTCAATTAATTAGCTTTGCGATGAAACATCGGAAAATTATGCAAAGTTATCTAGATGAAACTGGTGTTTACCATGCTCAACATCGTATACTTATGGAAATATCACATCATCCAAAAATATCACAAAATGATATTGCTAGGTTAATGGATGTCTCTTCTGCTACAATTGCGGTATCATTAAAAAAGTTAAAAAAAGAAGGCTACATTAAAAAAGAAATAGATGAAGGAGATAATCGCTTCAATAATATTACCATTACTGAAAAAGGACATAGGGTTGTAAATCAAAGTAAAATAATATTTGAAACAACAGATAAAAAGGTTTTTGAAGGATTTACGGAAGATGAGAAAACGACATTATCATTTTTGTTAGAAAAGTTAGATTATAATTTAGAAAGAATGGAAGATGAAATAAAACTAAGAAAAGAAAGGACTTAATGAAGTATGAAACGTTATTGGAAATATATAAAACCCTATTTATCTGCATTTATAATAGGGCCAATTCTTATGATTGTTGAAGTTATTGGTGAAGTGGTAATGCCCCTATTATTAAGTTATATTATCGATTATGGAGTAGATGATGCTAGAGGTATTCCGTTTATAATTGGTATGGGTATAACCATGATACTTACAGCACTAATCATGATGGCTGGTGGTGTAGGGGGAGCTTATTTTGCTGTTAAGGCTTCTTCTGGATTTGCCAATGATTTACGAAAAGATTTGTTTAATCAAATCCAGAAATTTTCTTTCACTAATATTGATCAATATAATACAGGTTCTTTAATTACACGATTAACGAATGATATCACTCAAGTACAAAATCTAATTCAAATGATGTTAAGATTAGCTTTAAGAGCACCTGGAATGCTTATTGGTGCCCTTATAATGGCTTTTACACTAAATTCTAGATTGGCATTGACAATATTATGTGTGATACCATTGCTGTCTTTAACTATTTACATAATTATGAAAGTAGCTTTTCCTCGCTTTGGAATAATGCAAAAGAAACTAGATGTACTAAATACTACAACTCAAGAGAATTTAACAAATATTAGGGTTGTAAAATCGTTTGTTAGAGAAGATTTTGAAGAGAAAAAGTTTAAAAAAGCAAATATGGATATGAAAGAAAGTACAATTAAAGCATTGAAGGTTATTATTTTTACCATGCCAGCTATGACTGTTGCGATGAATATAACTACATTAGCAGTGGTATGGTTTGGGGGAAATCAAGTTATTATAGGAGGAATGACCTCTGGTAATTTAACAGCTTTTATTAATTATGTGGTTCAAATACTTATATCATTAATGATGGTTTCGATGATTATTTTGAGTAGTTCGAGAATGTTAGCATCCGCAAAACGTATTAATGAAGTAATGTGTACAAAGATTGATTTAACAGATGAAAAAGCTAAGCATAAGAATATAACAGTTCAAAAAGGTAAAATTGAATTTAAGGGAGTATATTTTAAGTATTATAAAAATAACGAAAAATGGGTTTTAGAAAATATTAATCTTGTGATAAATCCTGGTGATACAGTCGGTATAATTGGTTCTACTGGCTCTGGCAAATCTAGTCTAGTACAATTAATACCAAGATTGTATGATGTAGACTTAGGTGAGGTGCTAGTTGATGACATTAATGTTAAAGACTATTCACTTAAGAACCTTCGTAATGGAGTAGGTATTGTACTACAAAAAAACGTTCTCTTTTCTGGAACGATTAAAGAGAATCTAAAATGGGGCGATGAAGAGGCAACTGATGAAGAAGTTTATAAATATGCAGAAATTGCCCAAGCCCATGGTTTTACTTCTTCCTTTGAGAAAGGATATGAAACAGAATTAGGCCAAGGAGGAGTTAATGTCTCAGGAGGACAAAAACAAAGACTTTGTATTGCGAGAACATTGTTGAAAAAACCAAAAATCCTCATTCTTGATGATAGTACTAGTGCTGTTGATACAGCAACAGAATCAAGAATTCGGGAAGGGTTTAATAATAATTTACATGGTACAACAAAAATCATTATTGCCCAAAGAATTTCTTCCGTAATCTCTGCGGATAAAATAGTTGTTCTTGAAGATGGTAAAATTACAGGTATAGGTACTCATGAGGAATTGATGCAAAACTGTAAAGCCTATTCAGAAATTTATTACTCACAGATGGATAAGAAGGTGACTGCATAATGAGTCGTATTAGCGAAGAAAGAAAAGAAATATTATTACGAAAATATGGAAGTAATAGTAATAGATCTAATAAAATGGGTCCAGGTGTCGGAAGAAGAGGTCCACGTGGTGCAATGGGTGGTGGTAAACCTAAAAACTTCACAGCGACAATCAATAGATTACTTGCTTATATAGGAAAAGATAAGTATAAAATCATCTTTGTACTTTCTTGCACACTTATTAGCAGTTTAACAAGTTTAGTTGGAGTATATATTTTACGACCTGTCATAAATGGTTTGGTATCTGAAGAATTAACAGTTATGGAAAAAGTTAATAACCTAATAATAGGTATTATTGTAATGGCAAGTATTTATATCGCTGGTGTTATATGCTCATACATGCAACAAAAAATCATGATAGGAGTATCCCAAAATGCTATTGCAAAAATAAGAGAAGATTTATTTAGTAAAATGCAAAAACTACCACTTAAATATCATGATACACATACTCATGGTGATCTCATGAGTCGCTTTACAAATGATGTTGATACAGTAGGAGAAATGCTTAATAACACTATGTCGCAGATTTTTTCAGGTACAATTACTTTGATTGGTACAGTTACCCTAATGTTTATTACCAATTGGATATTAGCAATTATAACAATTATCACTGTTCCTTTATTAGTCTACGCAGGAGGTATGATTGGAAAGAAAAGTAGAAGATATTTTATTGAACAACAAAAAGCTCTTGGTGCTGTAAATGGCTATATCGAAGAAACAGTATCTGGCCAAAAGGTTATAAAGGTATTCTGCCATGAAGAAACAACAATGGAAGAATTTGAATTTTTAAGTAATGACTTACGTCAAAAACAAATGAAAGCCCAATTTTTTGGTGGTATCATGGGACCAGTCATGGGTAATTTAGGTCAAATTAGCTATTCCTTATCAGCAATGGTTGGCGGAATATTATGTTTAACTGCTAATTTTGATATAGGTGGACTTACTGTATTTACTAACTATTCAAGACACTTTGCACGACCTATAAGTGAATTATCACAACTTATGAATACCATATATGCAGCATTAGCTGGAGCAGAAAGAGTATTTGAAATGATGGATGAGACACCTGAAACAGCTGATGCAACAAATGCCATTGAAATCTGTTCTCTAGCTAATCCATCTGTAAGAGCACATTTAGTAAAAGGTGAAGTAGTATTAAGAAATGTAACCTTTGGTTATAATCCTGGTAAAACTGTACTAAAGAATATCAATGTAATCGCAAAACCAGGTCAGAAAATTGCTTTTGTTGGTTCAACAGGTGCAGGTAAAACAACTATTACAAACTTAATCAACCGTTTTTATGAAATAGAAGAAGGGGAAATATTGATTGATGGTATCAATATTAAAAATATCAAGAAAGATTCCCTAAGAAGTAATATCGCCATCACACTTCAAGACACGCATTTATTTTCTGGTACCATTAAAGAGAATATTCGATATGGACGTCTTGATGCCACAGACGAAGAAGTTGTTGCTGCTTCCAAGATTGCTTGTGCCCATTCCTTTATTGAAAGATTACCACAAGGATATGATACATTACTAGATGGTGATGGTGTTAATTTAAGTCAAGGTGAACGTCAACTCCTTAATATCGCGCGAGCAGCGATATCAAAAGCACCAATTCTGATTCTTGATGAAGCTACTAGTTCTGTTGATACCAGAACAGAGAAATATATTGAACATGGAATGGATCAATTAATGAAAAATAGGACAACTTTTGTCATTGCTCACCGACTATCTACAGTTCGTAATTCTGATATGATTATAGTATTAGAACATGGCGAAATAATAGAACAAGGAACCCATGAAGAACTTCTAGAAATGGGTGGAAGATATTATCAACTTTATACAGGAGCAATTGAGTTAGATTAAATACCAAGGAGGTTTGTTATAAAAACCTCTTTTTTTTAGAAAGACTAATAATATAAATGCAAAAACTAGTTGACATATTTCGACATATAAATTTACCAAATTATTTTATTATATATATGATAATAAAAGAAAAGGGGATAGTATTTACATGTTTGCTAAAAGAATAGGAATGATAGTTGAGGTATTAAATAAATAATGTGATGATAAATTATATAAAATAATATTAAGGAGAAACTAAAAATATTCTCATTAGCAGTCAATATAAAAACTTATAATAGTTTAAATATAGGTGATTATGGATATTTAATAACAAAAAGATTAGAGAGTTTTAGAAATTTAAATCCATGTTCGTTAAGGCAAAATTAAAAACTCCGACCTCTATTATTAGAGTTCGAAGTTTTTTTAATGATTATCTAATTAGTAATAAATATAAAAAAATAGTTGAAGTATAAATTAATTCTATTACAATTAAATATAACAAAACGATAATATTAGGAGCGATAAATTATGGCTTTAGCTGATTATATTTATAATAAACCAATAATTGAAACCAGCAGAATTATTCTTCGACCATTAAATCCATCAGATGTTCCAGCACTTAAAGAATGGATGCCAGATAAGTCAATTTATACCTATTGGGGTAAAGGACCAGGAAAAACCGATAAAAATCCTGAGTTATTATTTACAAAAAAAGATAGACCTACTAAAAGTTTTCATTTAGGTATTGTTTTGAAGGAAATTAATAAAACTATTGGTGAACTTTGGGTATATCTTATAGAAAATGACCGGATGGCAAAGATAGCTGTTAGAGTAGCAAAATCCTATCAAGGAAAAGGAATAGCATCAGAAGCAATTAAAGTAATGCTTGACTTTTGTTTTACACATACAGAATTAAAAAGAATTTGGACAGATGTCGATGTTAGAAATATACCGTCTATTAAAATACTTGAAAAATATGGTTTTCGCAGAGAAGGTCACATTAGACAAGGAAAAATGGTAAACACATGGTGTGATTATTATATATATGG
>DATCKO010000157.1:0-6473 GCA_036562215.1 Haloplasmataceae bacterium
GTATTAACACCGGTAATTATCGCAAAATTAAACAATTCATCGCACTTTTGCTCAGCAAAATTCATTAATAATCCTAATTTACGAGCCATTAAAGCACAAACATATTCACTTGTAATTTCATTATTTTCCGTAACTTGTGAAAAATCATCAATAGTATCAAAGACATTTCCTAAGACACCTTTGAACTCCTCTTCTAATTCCTCTCTTTTTTTAAGTTCTTTTTTCCTTTCATTATCCATGTACTCACTAAAGAAGACGAGTGAGGTTATCACAAAAATATAAAGAATTAAAAACATCGTATAAACTGTAATATCATGAGTATCATTGATTAATAAAGGGTTATCCTTCAAAACTTCATTTATATGAATATAAGAAGCTACAGAAAAAATTAAGATATCACCTAAAATTATGGCGTGACGGTTTTGGAATAAGGCTACAATAACTAAAGCTATATAAATAAATATATAGGTAAAGGTTACAGGGTATAAAGTATATAATCTTAAAGATATATAACAAACTGAAAGAATCGCTAGGTACATTCCCATAACTTGCTTTTCATAATCATCTTTTTGACTTGAAATAAAATAAGTCAGTAAAACATTAATTAAAACCGTTGGTATTAATAAAGATAATGACTTAGGTAAACCAATGGATTCATAATAAATCACAATAAAGACGGTTATTAGAATATTAGTGATTAATAATAATCTGTTAACGATAATGTTTTTACGTCTTAATACTTCAGTAGCATCTAAAACATCAAAGCCTTCAAATTCTAATGCAAAAAACTTAATGATTTGCGAAAATACTTTCATGATAAACTTATTCATATCTTTCACTTCCACAATTATTTTTCCACTTTATTTTATCATATTTCTACAAATTAATAAACTAAACAAGAAAAGATTGTGTAAATCCACAATCTTTAATAATTTCTTTTCAAATAATCAATTACTTTATCAATTTCAACTTCTGTTTTAACTTCCTCATTACGGAACTTAATTTCTACAAGACCTTTATCAATATTTTTACCTATTGTTATTCTTACTGGAATACCTATTAAATCAGCTTCAGTAAATTTAACCCCTGGTCTTTCATTTCGGTCATCAAGCAATACTTCATAATGATTATCTATTAAATCTTGTTCTAATTTTTGGGCTTTTGGAAGGTCATTAGAATTAATAAGAATGATGTGAATATCAAAAGGAGCAACAGCCTTAGGCCAAATAATACCATTATCATCATTATTTTGCTCAATAATCGCCATAAGCACTCTACTTACACCAATACCATAACAACCCATAATGATATCTTTTCTTTCTCCTGTAACTGATGTAAATTGAGCTTTCATGCTTTTAGAATATTTTGTACCTAATTTAAAAATATGACCAACTTCAATACCTTTAGCATGCTTGATAAAGCCTTCTCCATCAGGGCTTGGACTACCTACTGGTAAATTGTATAATTCAATGTTTGAGGCAAAATCAGATTTATCAGAATAAACAATGGTATCTTCACCTATCTCAGTTAAAACCATAAACTCACATGATTCACTACCACCGATATTACCAGTATCAGCTTTTACCGCTCTAAATTTTAAACCACATCTAGTAAATATATTATTATAGGCCCTATAGAAGTCATTATATGTTTCATCAAGTGATTTTTCATCAGCATGAAATGAATAAGCATCCTTCATAATAAATTCGCGACCGCGCATTAGTCCAAAACGGGGACGTAATTCATCACGGAATTTCGTTTGGATTTGGTATAAAGTAATCGGTAATTTTTTATAACTATTTAAGACATCACGTACAATATAAGTTATTACTTCTTCATGAGTAGGTCCAATCGCAAAATCACGGTCATGACGGTCTTTCATTCGCATTAAAGTATCACCATATTGGTTCCATCTACCTGATTCAATCCATAGTTCACTTGGTTGTAAAGCAGGCATTAATAACTCAGTTGCCCCAATTTTATCTAATTCTTCGCGTATAATTTGTTCAATTTTCTTTAAAGAGCGTAGAGCTAATGGCAAATAAGTATAAATACCCGCAGCAATTTGTTTGATGTAACCTGCTCTTAACATGAAAACATGTGATTTACATTCTGCTTCTTTAGGTATATCTCTTAATGTAGGAATAAAACATAAACTTTGTTTCATAAACTAACCTCGAATCCTAATAATATCATTAAATGTTACATATAAAAACAATAACATGAATAGTATAAAGCCCACGGTATGAATATAGCCTTCTACCTTACGATTTATTGGTTTTCGGGCTATTCCTTCGATAAGTAAGAAAATTAAGCGTCCACCATCAAGGGCTGGAAGTGGTAATAGATTGACAAAACCAATATTAGCACTAATAAAACCGATCCAGAATAATAAAGATGTAAAACCAGCCATCGCAAAGGTTTTTGTCATATCATATATACCAACTGGACCCGATAAATCACCTACACCTACATTTCTATCACCAAAAAGTAATCCTAAGGTGGCAAATACAGAACCAATTACTTCGAAAGTATCGGTAAAGCCTTTACCAATCGCTTTAAATAAATTATGTTCGGTTCCTTGAATAATGCCAATAGTAGGGGATGATACATTCTTACTTTCAATAGCTTTAATCGCTTGTACAGTAATGGTTTTTTCGACACCATCACGGTCAACAACAATAGTTATTTTTTCAGCAAGATAAAATTTACTAAAGACTTTATTTAAATCATCCCAATTTGTTAAATTGGTTTCATTTATTACTGTTCCTTTTTCTATTATTTCCGTATTTTCATCTTCATTTAAGGTTCCAGAGATGCGTTTAATGACATCGCCAACCTTAAGTCCTGCTTTATCAGCATTTGAATTAGCTTGAATATAACCAATTTTCGTAGATTCTAAATATGATCCACTACCTATACCAATGGTTCCGATATATATTTCTGGAGAAAGGGTGTATTGATATTCTTGGTTATTACGTAATACTGTTATAGTAATGTCACCAGAAACATAATAGTCCATTGCCTTGGAGATATCACTCCATTTATGTATTGTGGTTACCTTATCCTGCATCTTTATACTAATGATTTTATCTCCTTTTTGTAAACCACTAAGAGCGGCAGGACTATTATTAGAAACATCAGCGATAATTGGATCAGATACTGGTACACCAGTAACAAGATTTATAATCAGAAAGATGATAGTAGCAAGAATAAAATTAAATAATGCACCAGCAATAACTGCCATAAAACGACTTAACCATGGTTTGGATTCAAAACAGCGGTCGAAAGGAGCTATTTGTAACTCATTTTTTTCGTCAATTTGATAATAAGCATCACGATTAACGGTTACATGATGAGTAGTACCATCTAGGTCAACATACTCGATAAAAAGATTCTTATTATCCTTACCATATAAATCATAATTAATTATCTTAGCATAGGTTACATTAGATAATTGTGGTTTATATAGGTAAATTTTCTTAACTTGAGCATTTTCCATTTGTAAATAAACAACTTGACCTTTTTTTATCTTTTCGGTTTCAGGGTCTTCACCAGCCATAGCGACATAACCACCAAGAGGAATAGCACGTATCGCATAAACTGTTTCATTTTTCTTGATTTTGTATAGTGCTGGTCCCATACCAATGGAAAATTCATGACATAAAATACCTGCTCTTTTCGCAAAAACAAAATGTCCAAACTCATGAACTAAAACGACCAGTCCTAATACCAATAGGAATATTAATATATAAATAATAAAACTCATATTTTAGACTCCTTTCATAGATGAAATTTGTTCTTTAATTTCTTTGTCTAAATATAGTATGGTATATAAATCAGGATTTTTTATAACTTCATGTTTTTCTAAAGCATTATAAATAATCCTTTCAATATCTAAGAAAGTAATTTTTGACTCTAAGAATAGTTTAACCGCTGCTTCATTACTCGCATTTAAAACCACAGGTAAACTATGTCCTATCTTTCCTGCATAATAAGCATATTCTAAGCACGGATAGCGTTTAAAATCCATCTTCGCAAAATGTAATGATGCAATATCTTCTAAATCAATACTTTTTAATGAATTTATATGAGTACGATGAGGATATGTCAAAGCATATAAAATGGGTAGTTTCATATCAGGATTACTTAATTGCGCGATAATTGAGGTATCAATAAACTCTACAAGTGAATGAATAATGCTTTCTTTATGAAGAAGCGTGGAGATTTTCTCATAAGGTACTTGAAATAAATGATGTGCTTCAATTACCTCAAAACCTTTATTCATCATAGTGGCAGAATCAATGGTTATCTTAGCTCCCATTTGCCAATTTGGATGATTTAAGGCATCGTTTACAGAAACGTTTTGTAACTCATCACGACTCTTATCACGAAAAGCTCCACCACTTGCGGTAATGATTAGCCTTTTTATCGTCTTTTTCTCTTCGCCATTTAAAGCTTGAAATAAAGCGGAATGCTCACTATCGATAGGAAGTAGCTTAACTTTATGTTTATTAACTAAAGATGTTACTAAATTTCCAGCTGTGACTAATGTTTCTTTATTAGCTAAAGCAATATCATAACCTTTTTTAATCGCTTCAATAGTAGGTATTAACCCAACCGAACCTACTAAAGCTGATACTACTAATGTTTGATAGGTATTATTAGCATCAAAAGTACTTGCCTGAATTAATCCCTCAATACCATAACCAACTTGTAGATAAGGAAATAACTCCTTTAATCTTAGGCAATCGTCTTTATCAGCTACACTAACATATTGGACTCGATACTTTTTAATAATTTCTATGCCACAAGAAAGATTTTTTCCAAAGGCAATGCTTACTAATTGATATTCATCTAGTAGATGGTCTAGAACTTCTAGTGTTTGTGTTCCTATCGAACCTGTAGCTCCTAATAGTATAAGATTTTTCATTTCATCACCTAAAATATGCTTGTAAGTAACTCAGTAAGATAATAATATGTCAAAGAAGTAAATAAAATACTATCTAAACGATCTAATACTCCACCATGGCCAGGAAAGAGATTACCAAAGTCTTTAATAGAAAATTGTCTTTTTACCACAGAAAGAGCTAAATCACCAAATTGAGAAATAATTGATAATAGGAAGGTTAAACCAATTTTATAAAAGATATTATCATATAAGAAAGTGAATTTAGGAACTAATAATACATAAACCATAACAAGGATAGTGGCTATAATAGTTCCTCCCACTGAACCTTCCTTAGTCTTTTTAGGACTTATATCAGGACATAACTTATGTTTTCCAAAAAATGTACCGATAAAATAGGCTGAGGTGTCAGTAAACACTGCTATTAGGATAATATAAATTAATTCATATATACCATTAGTTCTTAAAAAGATCTGTACTAATGTAAAAAATGATAGTCCGATATAATAGATGGCAAATAAAACAAAACTGGCATCTTTAACCTTAAAATGATTTCTTAAAACCGTTAAAATCATAAAAATAATTAAAAGATAAGGTAGAATATTAATTGTTTGCACACTATTTTTAAACATCACCACAAAACTATCAGCAAAAGCAATATAAATAACTGCTAAATAAGAAATAATATGAACTTCAAATGGTAAATTCTTTTCTCTTTCTTTCGTAGAAAGCATCTCATTCATAGCAACAATAGCCAAAATAAAAGATAATATATAAAGGTAGTCATTAACATCGTATAAAATCTTCGCTAATAATAATGGCACAATGACTAATAAAATAAAAATCGCGGTAATCACTCTTTGTTTCATACTATTCACCTTTCAATCCACCAAATTTTCGATTTCGCATTTGATATTCTAATAAAGCCTTCATTAACTCCTTCTCAGTAAACTCTGGCCAACATTTATTCGTAAAATATAATTCGCTATATGCTATTTGCCATAACAAATAATTACTAATTCTTATCTCACCACTGGTTCTAATTAAAAAATCAACATCTGGTAAATCGTAAGTCATAAGTTTCTTTGTAAAATATTCTTTAGTAATATCTTCAGGAGAAATAACACCGGAAAGACAATCTTTCGCAATATTTTTCGTTGCTGAAAGGATTTCATCTTGTGCTCCATAATTTAAAGCGATTGTAAAAATCATACCAGTATTATTTTTGGTTTCTTCAAGCGCTAATTTAATATTATTCTGCATAGTGTTTGGTAATTTATCTATAAAACCAATAAAATTCATTTTAATATTAGCTTTTTTAATCATTGGCAAATAATTATTAATATATTTATTAGGTAATTCTAATAAATATTTTACTTCACTTTCTGGTCGTGACCAATTTTCCGTACTAAAAGCAAAAACAGTCATTGCCTTAATTCCTAACTCATTACATTTTTCCACTATTTTAAGTAGGGTCTTACCACCTTCATGATGTCCAGCTGTTCTTGGTAATCCTCTTCTTCTAGCCCATCGACCATTTCCATCCATGATAAAAGCTATATGT
>DATCKO010000160.1:0-13061 GCA_036562215.1 Haloplasmataceae bacterium
ACATATAATAATTCATCTAACTTTTTTAAGGTATTTTTTCTTAAATAGCTTAATAAAAAACGATAACCAATAAATAAAAGAAAAATTATCAAAGCATATAATGCATATTCCCATCTAAATTCAAGTTTCATATCTTCTTCCCATTATTCTTTCTTAAAAATCATAATAGAACCTTTGGCTGCTTCCACACCGATATCAGCTAGTTCTTTAGGTAACTTTGTTAAGTTAAAAGCCATTTCTGCATAGGCTGTGGTATTTAACCCCCCTACCACAACATAATTATCATTATTACTAGCAAGTAAGCATGCTTCCCTAAAAGGAGTACCACCTGTTAAATCACATGCAAATAATATTTTATCATCATCAAGAGTTTCAATTACTTGATTAATTTTGTTTCGTAAGATTTCTACATTATCACTTGCTTTAAAATCAATAAAATGATATCCGTTAATTTCTCCTATAAGCATTTGTATATTACTTTTCATCATTGAGCCATATTCACCATGACCCATAATAATAACATTTGTCATTTTTTAACCTCCTTTGTATATTAAAAAAGTCCCTAATATTATAATTAGGGACTTTAAATAAAACTAATTTTTATTTTTGCGAACTAATTCCGTATAATTAGCATAAACTTGGTGCATATAATCCTTAGGTATTTCTGTTACGTTAGGAGAAACAAATATGTACATCTTGTGATTCATTTGTTGGAGTAATTTTGCTGTTTCGCTAACAATGGCTTGTGATATCGTAATAGTTGCAACTGTAGAAGAAGCCCCGACTTTTTGTGGATATGTAGGAATAGGTACTAAACTATCTTCTAATGGACAGCAGTTATCAATAAGTATATCTGCTACATCACCTAATTTATTTCCACTTGAATGATTGGCTTTAGCTTTTTGATAATTTTCAAGAGAAGTTACTGCGATTACTTTTAATCCTTTTTCTTTGGCATACATTGCTGCTTCGATTGGAGCAGCATTTAATCCACCATGAGAATAAACAATCATTACTTCACCAACTTGTAAGTTAAAACTTTGAAGGAAATTTTGAATATAACCTTCTTGTCTTTCAATCCATAATAACTCTCTTGCTCCTCCTGGACCAATGACATTTGACCACATAAGTCTTGGATCCATTAAAGGATGAAATCCTACTACCCCTCCATAACGAGGAAATACATCTTGTATTGGTAAAACACTATGTCCCGAACCAAAAAGGTGTACTAATTTACCACTAGCTATTGTTTCAGCACATAGTTTAGCTGCATGTTCAATATTTTCTTTTTGTGTTGTTTCGATTTTTTTAATTACTTTTTGAATTTCTTCAACATAGTATACTTGATTCATTATCTGACCTCTTTCTTTATTTCTTTGTCTATTAGTATACCCCAAACAGATATCCTAATCCTGTAAATATAACGGCAAGTACAAATATTATACCCATTATAGCCATTGGACTTACTTTCTTCTTACCATATAAATAGTAAACAAATAAAGTAAGTAATAATGGTAAGAGATTTGGGAAGATACTATTAATTAAGGTATTAAAGTCTACAAGAACATTTCCACCTTCAATAGATCTAATTTGAATTGGTAAAGTGATACTTACAAATGAAGCTGTTAAAGCTCCAACTACAATTAAACCTAATATGGAAACAGCTTGAGTAATTTGATCAAGTTTTCCTGAAGCCATAAATTTGGAAATACCCTCTAGACCAGAACGATAACCTAATTTAAATAAATAATTACTTAAGATTAATGTACCCACTGGATAAGCAATCATATATAATAATGGTCCCATCCAACCTAAAGAGCCAGCACTACGAGTAATAGCCATAGCCAGAGTTAATAGAATAGGAATAATTGTTGCTACCCATAATGAGTCACCTATTGCACTAGTTGGCCCGATTAAAGCTACTTTTACTGCTTCAATAGTTTGATCATTAACTCTACCATTAGCTCTTTCTTGCTCCATGGCAATGGCGATACCTGGACAAATAGAACCGACTTGTTGTTCAGTGTTAAATAATGTTAAATGGCGTTTTAATGCAGCACTTGTTTCTTCTTTAGAATCACCATATAATTCATTAATTACAGGACTCATAGTATGAGCAAAGGAAATACCTAACATGGATTCTGCTTGTTGAGAACAACCATGCCAAAAAAACCATATCCAAAATGCTTTTCTTAATGATTTTTTACTAACTTTTACTTCTGCCATTAAAACGCACCTCCTACATCACTTTTTGATTCTAAATAGTAATAATAAATATAAGCAATGAGAGCACCTAATACTGCTACGCCTAACATAGTAATGGAATTACCAAAATAAGAAATGAGAATAAATCCAATTAAGAAAATAGCAAAATGAACTTTTTTCTTAACAAGAAATGATAGTAATATACCCATACCTAGTGCAGCAATCATACCACCAAAGACTGATAGTCCTTGAGTAAACCAAGCTGGAATATAATCAGCAATATTAGTACCACCTGTTGCTGATATTGTTAATAGTATAATTAAAGCAGGGACAAATCTTAATAAGAACCCAACCGTTTGTCCACAAACGACATTGGCATAAAACATATATTTTGTTTTACCCTCAGCTACACCTTTTTGGGCAACACGGTTAAAGAAAATGTTAATAGCATATGATAAGTTCCACATGGCTACCCCGATGGCCCCACCTATGCCAGCAAATACCCATATGAAACTTTGAGCTGTTTCTAAATCTTGGGCAAAGACTAGAGTACCTGCCACACCAATATAAGTTGCATAGGATAAATCCCATGCCATCGCTCCACCTGGAGTTACAGAACCTAAATAAGCTAATTGAAGTAATAACCCTAATTCTATAGCGAGTGGAACATTACCTAATATTAATCCAACCACAAATGCAGCGATTAGTGGCCTTCCTAATGTATACCAACCTATTGTGTTACCAACAATTGAACCTATTGCTCCTAAATAGACAAATAATGCGATAAGTATTGCTTGAAATACAGTCATTAAATTTACCTCCTATTTATTGTTGTTAAAAACCTTTTTTGCTTGTTCCCAAGTTCTTTTTGAAGATTGAGGTACCATTTGTAATACGATATTAATACCTTTTTGGTATAAGTCTTCTAATATATCAACTTCTTTTTGAGAAAAGAAGAGAACTCCGCCACCACCACTCGAAAGATTATATATGCTATCTTTATTCTTTTGAATATTACCTAAATACAATGTATCTAAATCTTTTATATGTGGTATTATGGTTGGCAAGTCTATTGGACTTCTCATTATAACTAATCGATTATGTGTTACTTCCTTTTCTAATAATTCTTTGCTACTTTCAAGTGTTACAATTTCCGTTTTATAAGCTTTTGGAACACCCATAGTCATAATCTGCTTTAACATTGGATTAGAAGCAGTAGTATTATCAATGACAATTATTTCTTGAATATTTAGTGTGCCACACCAAGCTACAACTATTTGACCATGTATTAAACGATCATCAATTCTTATAAAAGTCTTTCCCATAATTTTCTCCTTTAAAATTAAAGCGCTTAATTTTCCTAAATTATAGTATAATAGTATTTCTATAGTCCACTTTTTGACGTTTTGCGTCAAAAATTATTATTTATATAAATTATTAAAGAGGCGATTTAATACTTAACATGTTTAATTATATTATTAATACTTAGGAGAACTAATATGCTCAATTATGTTTTTTTTACAAAAGGTGGATACACTTCTTAAGTTACATTTTTAGTATTGTCAATTTTGACAAGTATTATATATTTTTACAAATCTTTCTTTTCATTAATAATCATAAATAAAGAGAAGAAAATATAATGTAGCAAATATTTTTTAAAGTTAAACAATAAGAATAACTCATGTTAATTTTTGTTAAAATGTGATTATTAGTTGACTAAGTAAATCCTCTTGTATAAGATTGAATATATTTAGGAGATGAGTACATGAAAAAAGAATTAACCCCTTTTAAACTGATTTCAGGAATAATTGCTGGTATTTTAATAATTGTGATTTGTCTTTTTCTCATTATTCAAAAAATTGGCAAACATGATAATACCTATTGGCAAGAAATTATTCTAATTGGTTTAGCAATTTTTTTCTTAGCAATTGTTATTAAAGGAGCTATTTTTAATAAAGTAAGTAAAAAATGAATGGAAGACCCATTCATTTTTTTATTTAAAATATTACTTTTCCAGGATTCAAAATATTTTTTTCATCAAAAACTTTTTTGATTCCTTTCATCAAATCAATCTGTACTTTTCCTAAATGTTTTTTAAGATACTCTCTTTTAGCATAACCAATTCCATGTTCACCGGATACTAAACCATTATATTCAATAGCCTTATTATATAGTAAAGTAAAGGCATCATTTAGTTTTTCTTCCCATGTTTTATCATCTAAATCATCTTTACATAAGTAAATATGTAAATTACCATCACCTGCATGACCAAAACTAGGAATACGAAGATTTAATTCTTTTGCTAAATCATTAGTATACATAAGAAAATCGATAATTTTGTCTCGTGGTACAACTACATCGCATTCATCAATTAAGGAAGTAGAAGCCTTAATAGCTTCTAAAAAGGCACCACGAGCTTTCCATACTGAATCTTTTCTTTCTTCAGTATCAACTATGTATACATCAAGAGCATGTAATTCATTTAAGCATATATCAGCAATATATTGATAATCTACTTCTAATTGGTTTTTGTTATTAGCATCAAAAGATAATAATAAATAAGACTCATATTTATTATCAGGAAATTTTTTTCCTAAAAACTCCTCCGCAAATTCAATCGTTTTTCTTTCAAAAAATTCAATGGCCGTTGGAGTTACTTCAGTTTTAATGATTTGTGGTACAGCTTTAATAGCAAGAGTAATATTTTCAAAAGGTATTAATAAACTTATGGAGTATTTAGGTTTAGCGGTTAATTTTAATACTGCCTGGGTGATGATACCAAGTGTTCCCTCAGAACCAATAAAAAGATGTTTTAAAGGATATCCACTACTATCTTTAACCACTTTTCCCCCTACATTAATAATTTCTCCATTAGGTAATACGACCTCTAAAGCTCTTATCCAATCTCTAGTTACACCATATTTAACAGCTCGCATTCCCCCAGCATTAGTACTAATATTTCCACCAATCGTGGCACTTTTTTCACCAGGGTCTGGTGCATAAAAAAATCCTTTTTGTTCTACATATTCTGCAATGTCCATTAACAAAGCTCCTGCTTGAACGGTAAGTGTTAGATTATTTTCATCTAATTCGATGATTTTATTCATTTTTGTCATATCTAATACTATTCCTCCATATATCGGAACACAACCGCCAACAAGACCTGTACCAGAACCCCTAACAACTACAGGAATAGTTTTTTCATAGGCATATTTCATAACTAAGGATACTTCCTCAGTAGATACAACTTGAATTAAGCAATCCGGTATAACTTTTATCGTTCCTAATTCATCCTTACCATACTCTTCACTAATCTCATCTTGACTGAAGACTCTACTACTTGCGATAACGGACTTAAAGTAATTTATATCATCTATAGTAATTTTACTGTAATTCATTAAACTCACCATCCATTAATTTTGAGATTATTTCTGATACATCACCTACTAGGGCTAAATGCGATATATCCATTATTGGGGCATTTTTATCAATATTTATAGAGATGATATATTCACTATTTTTTATTCCTGCTTCATATTGTACAGAACCTGAAATACCTAAATTAATTAATAATTTTGGTGCTACTGTTCTACCACTTAAACCAATTTGTCTTCTTGGGTCAAACCAACCATTTTCTATTAAAGGTCTAGTACAAGCAAGTTCAGCACCAATCATATCAGCAAACTTTTCTACTAGTTTTAACTCCTCTTTATTTTTAATACCTCTACCACAGCTAATAATGATATCAGCCTCTGTAATATCGACTCCTGTTGTTTTTGGTATAGATTGTAAAAAAGTAATTTGGGAATTTAAATCGATGTCTTCACAGTTATGTTCTAATATAACGCCTTTAGGTTCTGTTTTTTCTGGTTTATTAAATATTTTATATCTAACGGTTGCGATTTGGGGGCGACTATTACTAGTTATTATTGAAGCCATGATGTTTCCCCCAAATGCAGGACGAATTTGAACTAGATCTGTATTTTCTTTAATATCTAATATTGTACAATCAGCAGTTAAACCGGTTTTAAAACGGGCTGCTATTCTAGGTGCAAAAGCTCGACCTTGTGAAGTAGCACCAATCAAGATAGAACTTGGTCGATTGTTTTCTATATAATAAGAAAAGATATTGGTAAATCGCTCAACATTAAAAATATGTAGTTTTTCATGCTTAAAAGTAAAAACTTTATCTACACCATATTCTAATAACAGATTAGCTTTCTTAATAATTTCATAACCAATTAATACTACATGAACTTCTTGATTTGTTTTTTGGGCTAATTCTTTTGCTTTACCAATTAACTCGAAAGTAACTGGATGAATATCTTCTTCATTGTGTTCTGCATAGACTGTTATACCTTGCCATTTAGTCTTATCGATTAAGACTTTTTGACTTTCAATAAATTCGCATACTCCTTCTGGTCCTTTTTTAACACACATTTTACATACTCGACAGGCCGAATTAATAATTAATTTATCATTTACTAGTTCAAAAGCATTAAAGGGACAAATTTTCTGTAATTTCTCAATATGTTCCTTTTTTAATTTATCGTAATTAATTTTTATTCTGCTCATTTTACATCCCTTTCTATAGATACTTATTCGTTCTTAAGTCATTTAATAATACTTGTGCTAAATAGCTAGGGCTTCCTTCAACGACATTTCTTTGTGTATTTTTTTCTGGACTAAATATTTTTTCTACTTGTGTTGCTGATCCATTTAAGCCATAAAGATTTTCATCATTATTAGCTAAATCATTAAATGTTATGACCTTTACTTCATAATCTAGTAAATCCTTCCCTCTTTTATAAGATGGAAGCCTTGGAGTATAAATATCCTTTTCCACTGTAATTAAACAAGGAAGTTCTACTTTAAGTATTTCATAATGATTTTCATTATTGGTTTTAACTACTATATAATTATTAGTAACAGACTCAATATCACAAACATAAGTGGCTTGAGGAAATCCTAGTAATTCAGCTATCTCTGAACCAACTTGAGCAGTATCACCATCTGTGGTTTGTTTACCACAGATTACTAAATCAATGTCTCCTATATGTAGTAAACCTTGACTTAAAGCTTGGCTAGTAGCTAAGACATCACTTCCAGCAAATTTCCTATCACTTAATAAATAAGCTTCATCACACCCCATCCATAATGCTTCCATTAATATTTCTTTGGCTTGGAATGGTCCCATGGAAATGACACTCACAGTAACATTAGGAAGTTTTTCTTTTATTCTTAAAGCTGTTTCAATAGCATATAAATCATATGGATTCATCTTATTATTAGTATTAGAACGAATTAAGACCCCTGTTACTGGGTCTACTTTTACATTAGATGATGCTGGTACTTGCTTAATACATACGGCAATTTTCATCTTCTTCACTCCTGTTATTTTATTTTTGACTACTTTCTAATATTTGTGACAATTATAACACATTTTATACGACAAAAAGGGTCATAGTACAGTAAAAAACAGTTAGTAATTTTATCCAAAAAAAAACATGAAACCAAGTTTCATGTTAATTTACTAGCTGAAAGTTTATCTAAAAATACGACAACATTATCATGCATTTGTAAGCAGGATGCTGGACAATTAGTATCAATAGGACCTTTTATCATATTATAAATAGCATCAGCTTTATTAATACCAGAGGCTACTAGAATTATTTGCTTAGCATTTAAAATATTTTTTATTCCCATCGTAATGGCGTGAGTAGGAACTTCATCAAGAGAATGGAAAAATCTTGCATTATCTGTTCGAGTTTTTTCATCTAGTTTAACATAATGAGTTACTGATGAAAAGGAAGTTCCTGGTTCATTAAAACCAATGTGACCATTAGCACCTATACCTAAAAGCTGTATATCAATCACATAGTTTTCTAACTTTTTATTATATTCTTGACATTCTTGTTCAATATCTTCAGTTTCTCCACTAGGTATATGAATATTATTAGGATTGATATCTAGGTGATTAAATAAATTTTCTTTCATAAAATGATAATAACTTTGGGGATGTGATTTAGAAATACCAAAATATTCATCTAAATTAAAGGTAATAACATCTTTATATGAAGTATGGTTTTCTTGATGGTCTTTAATAATTTCAGCATATATTCCTAATGGTGAACTACCAGTAGCAAGACCTAATACAGTATCTTTTTTCTGTTTTACCTGTTTAATAATTAATTGAGCAGCACTTTTACTTAGTTCTTCATAGTTTTCCAATATATGTATGTCCATTATGAGCCTCCTCTTAAAATTACAACATATTTACCTTTATAAACTGACATTATTATAACACAATTTCTTTTAAGCTAGAACTTATATAGAATTATTATGATAAAAAGTGATATCTGTTAAATCCAGAAATCACTTTCTTTTATTTTAGCTCTATTTCCATGAAGATGTCTTGATGAGCAATTACTTTATTTTGAAGCGAAACAATTTTACTAACTCTATCCATATTAGTTATGATTATTGGTGTTATTAATGACTTAGCATTTTTTTTAAGATATTTTATATCAAGTTCTATAAGTTTTTGACCAATAATAATTTTTTGATTTTCTTCTACAAAACTTTTAAAGCCCTTACCATTTAAGTTAACAGTATCTAAACCAATATGAATTAATATTTCTAAACCATCATTAGTTAATATTCCTAATGCATGTTTTGTTGGAAAAACATGCATTATTTCTCCATCACATGGAGCAAGCAATATATTACTTTCTGGTTCAATGGCTAGACCATCTCCCATCATTTTTTGGGAAAAAACAGGATCAGGAACCTCCTCTAAACTCACAACCCTACCTGAAATAGGTGCTAAAAGTGATATTTTCGTTCCCATAATACCTCCTACTGTGCTTTGATAAACTTTATTTTCATACCATTTTTAATACAATTAACTATTGATAAATATTGGGTCTCTATTTTACCAATGACATTTACTCTGTCATCTTGTGGTAATCTTTCCCTAATTATTTGAATTTCACCAGAGTATCTTTTATAATTTTTATTATCCATGGTAATAAAACCTTTTTCTCTTATTATACAATTATTAGGTTCTTGAAGTAGACCACTACATGAGTATTCTCTTGATTCCTGTAACCGCATAATCCACTTTGGTGAATCTACGCGAATCGTAAATACTTGGTCATATAGATAATCATAAGGTTTAAAAAAACGAACTGGGACCCTAATGATACTATCATTTAGATAATCAATTATTAGTTTTACTTCTTTATTTGATATCTTAATATCACCAATAAATACGATATCTATATCATAATTTATTATTAAGTCTAAGAATCCGATATAAGGTGTTAGATGACGATGTTTTTCTAAAGTAGGCAATCCTTCAAATAATGGACCTCTTTTTATTTCATCTCCAGGAATAAAAGCTAATGTTTTTATTCCTAAATCCTTAAGAGTGTTGTTTATGGAAACAAAGAAATCTTCATCTAATCCTGTTTCTGGACGGGGATAAAAATTATGAAAAGCATAAATATCATTATTGACATTTTTAAGACTTCCCACAAAATCTTTTTTAACAGTTGAAGCATTAAAAGCTAAATGTTTATACTTAGCTATCTCTAGTATTTCTTCATCACTAAAACCATAATCAATCCGTAATATATCTATTTTCATATCACTAGCAAATTGTAATACATCATCATAGGCAAAATATTTTAAAGTTTTGGGGGATACATCTCCTATAACAGTAAAACCTTTATTACTTAACCAATAACACATCTGTCTAGCTTGTTCCTGGTAATTATTGATGTTATCTAACTCTTCTTGAATATGGAAGGAAGTAAATACATAGTATTTACTTCCTACTTTATCAAGTATTTCTTTTTGATTCTCAAAAGATGATAAATAAACGGAAAAACCGATTCTAGACATTTTCAATTTCTGAACTCTTAATAAAGATATTAGTGATTAGGAATCCTCCTAGATAAGATATAAGAATTCCTATAAAGTAGTTTAACATCTTCATACCAGATTGCATTAATGGAATAGCAACTAGTCCTGATGGTCCCCATGCCCCTGCTGTTACACCAGTTAACATAACATAAGCTCCACCAAAACCAGCTCCTAAACCAGCAGTAATAAATGGTTTACCTAAAGGTAATGTAACACCATAAATAAGTGGTTCACCAATGCCCAAGATACCTGCTGGTAATGCTCCAGCTACAATAGACTGCATTTTTTCATTTCTTACCTTTCGAGCTTTCAAATAGATCGCAATTGCTGCTCCTACTTGACCTGCTCCAGCCATAGCGAGAACAGGGAATAATGATACTCCACCCATTTGTTCTAATTGAACCGCATATATTGGTATTAAACCATGATGTAGTCCTAATAATACCATCGGTAAGAAAAGGGCAGCTAAAATATAACCAGATATGATTCTTACAATTGGATATGGTGAATTGATTATGAAGGATAAAACCGTAACTAAGGCATCAGAAATAACTCCAGATAATGGCATGACAATTAATACTAGAATTAAGGTTGTGATTAATAAACTGATTAATGGCGTAAGTATTATATCTAAAACATCAGGAACAACTTTTCTTATCGCTCTTTCAATTATTGATAATATATAAACACCAATAATAACCCCTATTATTCCCCCTTTACCACTAATTAAGATGGATTCTAAACGTTGAGCTTCGTTATATAATCCAAACATTCTCGATATTGTATCTATTTGTGTTCCAATGGTAATTGCCCCAATCATTCCACCTAGAGCTAAAGTAGCACCAAAGCGTTTAGCGGCATTAATACCAGTAAAAATTGCAAAATAAGATAGAAAGGCACTACCTATCAAAGAAAACAATGTTTGTAGGAATACCCAAAAATTAGTATTTGGTAAATTACCATTACTTATTAGGGTACTAATCAATGATGAAAATCCATTAAAGATACCTGCAGCAATTATAGCTGGTATTAGTGGTACAAAAATTCCCCCTAATGTTTCAAGGGCACGTCTAATTGGTCCTTTTTTCTGTCTAGCTTTAATATCTTCTTTGTTTGCTCGCCAATCATCATCACATGGAGCAGAATCTTGAGATAAGCCAAATTCAGTTACGAAAATATCAGCCAACTTCTTAGCTTTACCTGGGCCTACAACTATTTGTAAAGTATCAGCCTCAACTACTCCCATAACTCCTTCGGTATTTTTTAATTCATCTAATTTAACCTTATCATAATTTTTTATTCTAATACGTAGTCTAGTCATACAATTTGTAACCGCGATAATATTTTCTTTACCCCCAACTAATTCTAAGATTTTACTAGCTAATTCTTTATTTGTTGCCAAAATAATCACTCCTTATATAAATTAGTTTAAATTTAAGGCATATCTTATTTTTCCATCTGCTTCACTGAGTTTTTGTTTGGCGGTCTTATAATCAGTTTGTAAGAGAATCATAGTAATGGCGATTTTTACACTTCCTTGAGCTTCTTCAAGATATTTTTTGGCACTTTCTATATCAACATTTGTTGCCTCCATAATGATATTTAAAGCCCTTGCTTCTAGTTTAAGATTTGTCCTTTGCACATCAATCATGAGATTCTTATATACCTTACCAATTCCCACCATAGAAATTGTGGAAATCATATTTAATATCATTTTTTGAGCACTACCAGCTTTTAATCTCGTTGACCCAGTAAGAACTTCTGGGCCTACTATAACTTCTATGGCGATATCTGAAATAGTACCAATTGGAGAATTAGCATTACATGCTATGGCGATGGTTTTACAACCAACTTCTTTCGCATATTTTATACCACCTATTACATATGGAGTTCTACCACTCGCTGCTATGCCTATAACGGTATCTTTATTTGTTAAGTTGATATTTTTTAAATCAAGAACACCCATCGACTCACTATCTTCTGCACCTTCAACCGCTTTAAGAAGAGCTTTTTCACCTCCAGCAATCAAGCCAATAACCTGATTGGGATCAGTACCAAATGTGGGTGGACATTCTGCAGCATCTAGTACTCCTAAACGACCACTAGTGCCTGCTCCCATATAAATGAGTCTTCCTCCCATTTTAAAAGAGGAAATGACTATTTCCACGGCTTTTTCGATTTGGGGAATGACCTTTTTTATAGCTAAAGGTACTAATAAATCTTCTTCATTCATTATTTCTAAAGCTTCGCGAATGGACATGATATCAAGATCTTTAGTTTTTTCATTTCTTTGTTCTGTAGTAAACTTCTTTAAATCAATCATATCAATAAACCTTTCTCGACATCTTTTTCTATCAATTATTTTTTGAGTCTTTAGGTAAAAAATACATTATTAGTTTTCCATTTTAAATTATTAATAAAACTATGTTAATTAAAAAAAGTTTTTAGAAATCACCATCTAAAAACTTTTTTAAATATATTTAATAAAATAAGATAAGAATACCAAATATTACATTTTAATTAGTATATAGACAATTTTTTATCTTTTAAAAACACCAATGATATCAATAAAGAAATTAATAATCCTGTCATTAAGTAATTATAAAGAATAATAGCAATTATAAATAAAGTTAAACTACCAAATAAATTAATAATATAAGCAGAGAAAAAGTTTAATATTATGATACTTACCACAACTTGCATGGTATATTCAGTACGCCTTGTAAAATATCTAATACTTCTATATAACGCTTTGAAAACAATAACATCATCATAGATAATTGTGAACTGACAAAAGATAATAAAGATAAAAATTATGAAAAAAATAATATTCAAAATTATAGAGCTGAAAAAATCAATATTAGCAAAAAGCCATCTTATACCAATATTTTCTAATAAAATAAAAATATTAAAAAATATAAAATCTA
>DATCKO010000162.1:0-2145 GCA_036562215.1 Haloplasmataceae bacterium
ATTTCATATTATTTAGTTTAATGTATTTTTGTGATAATATACGTCCAAAATCATTGATAAATTTTTACAAATATTCTATTACCCTATATTTTATTACGCATTACTCTTAATATTGACAATAAATAAAATGCAAAACCTATAACTAGTAAAGCGATTATCATTATAAACTCATTAATTTCATAATTGCCAATGTATAATACAACTCCCCAATCTTTACTATATTCCCTAATAGCTAAATCGCCAGCATTTTTAAATACTGTATTTAGAGGATCAGGCATCACAACTCTCCTTAGTAAACTAGCACTGTAACTTACTGGGAATAAAGAGATAATCACTTGAGCATATTTAGGTAAAGCAGCAGGTGGTATATAAATACCAGCTAAAAACCCAATTAAAGTGCCTACAATAGTACTTAATGTACCATAGGTGCTTGGTGATTTAATAAATGATACTATATAGAATAAAACTCCTGAAAAAATAATTACTGATAAACCAATAATTAAAATTACTTTAATGAAATCAATCAGTGATAATAGATGTCCACCTTTAATAACTATATAAAATTCAAACACTAAAAAGCCAACTATTGAAAACATGATAGCTAAAATCCATGAAGAAATAATATAACCTAATACAACTTGAGACCTTTTTATAGGAGATGAAAGAAAATCTTTATTAGTTTTAAATGCGATATCTTCAACTATCGTACCGTAAGTACCTAATGTAGTAGTTACAGTATTAACACTGATTATTCCAGCCATTATCCATGAATTTACTAGCCAAGATAAATCACTTTCTTTAATTTCTATACCATTAGGTATAAAATTTTTGATGTTTTGTACTTGAACATCTCCTAAAAATAAAGCATATAAAGAAATTATAATAATTATTGATAAAAAGGAAAAAAAGACACTAGATTTACATCTGAGAAAGATTCTTATATTCCTTGTTACTAAAGCTCTTGTTACACTCATTATAAGTCCCCCTAACGAATTTCGCGACCAGTTAAGTTTACAAAAACATCATCCATATTACCATGGACAAACTCGAAACTATCTATTTGGTCTTCATATTGTTTTAGAATTTTTAATGCTGTTTTACTATTATCCACCTTAATCTCAATAACATCATTATAAATATCATATTGATAATTTAAATCCTTAAGCAATAAATCCATATTTCGGGAATATAATCTTAGTTTATCATTACTGTATTTTAGACGTAATTGATTAGGTGTGTCATTGGCTACAATCTTACCCTTATCAATGATAACTACCTTATCAGCAATACTTGCTTCTTCCATATAATGAGTAGAAAAAAAGATAGTCATGTTGTTTTCTTTTTGTAACTGTTTTATAGTATCCCATACTTTAATTCTTGTTTGGGGATCTAATCCTGTTGTTGGTTCATCTAAGAAAAGAATTTGCGGCTTATGAATTAACCCTCGAGCAATATCTGCCCTTCTTCTTTCTCCTCCTGATAATGTACCATACATGCGATCAAGAATTTCCTTAATGCCTACAATATCAGCAATTTCATCTAACCGCTTATTAAAATCTTTAGTAGTCATGTTATAAAATGTAGAGCGAATTTGTAAGTTTTCTTTAACTGTCATTAATTTATCAAGTATTGATTCTTGATATACAACACCAATGATGTTACGTATCTCATTATCTTGTTTACCAATTTCATAACCACCAACAAAAATTTGTCCAGATGTTTTCTCCAGTGTTGTACATATGGTATTTATAGTCGTTGATTTTCCAGCACCGTTAGGACCAAGAAAAGCAAATAATGCTCCTCTTTCTACATTGAAACTAATATCATTCACCGCAATTAAATTTCCATATTTTTTTGTTAAATTATAAATCTCAATAATATTTTCCATCATTACCCAATTCCTTTCGATAATAAGTAAATATTACATGATATCAATATTATTGTCAATAAAAAAAGATTTATAGAAACTATAAATCTTCACTAGATTGATTATTCATATAATAAGCCTAGCAGCTACCTACTTTCGCGTCAACTATCATCGGCGTTATAGAGCTTAACTTCTGTGTTCGGGATGGGTACAGGTGTTTCCTCTATGCTTTTACCACTAGACTTTTCCTTTAATCTCTCAAAACTAGATAATGTAAG
>DATCKO010000163.1:0-6167 GCA_036562215.1 Haloplasmataceae bacterium
TAAACTACCCTATAATTTACTACCCCCACTAAGTCTTGAGACTTGGTATACCTACCTTGTTTTCACACAGTTTAATTATTAACAACTATTAAAAACAATTAAAATTATGGAAACTACCGTAAAAAGTGTAAACTCTGAAGCTTCTGCTTTGAACAATGTTGTAGATTCAGCTATTAATTCAGCTAATTCTACTAAACAAATGGAGATCAAGACCATTAAGTACATTGAAACTCCTGAAAGAACCTCTTACCTTATTAATGGTAAGCAGTTTATTAATGCTCCTCAATTGGATCAAGCTATGAAAAGTTCTGGTTTAGATCCAAAGTTCTTTGCATTATTAAAAGGTTCTATTATTACTATCAAGGAAAAACACTGTAAAGCAGGTGATTCTTGGGAGAATATTAAAACAGGAGAAACTGGTCAGTATACTAAAGACCATATCAGAGTAGAAAATGTAGAACTTGAATTAGGTATTATTGCTCTTAGCAATCTATCTTTTGCAAGTTCTAAAGAGTAGTATTAATATAGAGTATCCTTAATTGGGTACTCTATTACTTTTTAATTTGATTATCAACCATTTAAATATAAATATTATGAAAAAGGCTAAATTTGTATTTATCTATGGTGTATTAACAACTGTAGAAGATGCACAAACTTACGATTCTAAATAATTATTCAAATAGCAGATTAAAAAAATATAGTCTGCTATTTGTTTTATTATTAATTATTCGTATATTTACATTGGCTTTTTCTGTTCATTTTCAATTCACCTATCTTTAACACTTATATTATTATGAAATATTCTAATTATTATATAAATAATTTAGGAGAATTGTGTATTACATATACATATCCTGCTAAATATCATTCAATTACTGAATTTACTTATAAAGTTACAGGTGTTGCTAAAAATGGAGCTAAAGATCTATTTTTAACACTTTGTAGATAATTTCAGCTTTTAAAACTCAATAATATTATGGAAACATTATCCTATTTTGCAATTCCTATGATGAGTATTACTGTAGGATATGCATTTTATTGGTTAACTAAACAATAAATATATGAGGTCAGATATTAAAGTACTAATTCAATTAGGAATTGGATTTGTTTTAGGAATGCTTGTACTTATTGGAGTAATGAATTGCATATTTGGTTTGTAGATTTAAGTTTAAGTTGGTTAAAATCAGGGAGATATAAGTGTTTATCTCCTTGATTACTTTAAATAATTGAGTATAACTCGTTGATTTAGAGAGTATTAATGGTTGGTAATAACAACACCTAAATTTTTCCACTTTCATCAAATATCTTAATTTGTTATATATTCTTAGAGCCATATCTTATAGTAAATTTTTAAAATTATACTTAAACCTGAATACTTAATTATATGAAATACCCAAAAGAAGTTCAAGATAAAATAAATGTATTAAATAAATATACAATTGATAAAAATCTATCAGAATTTGATATATTTCATCTATATCCCGAAAATAAACCTGCTTATCCAAATGGATTTTATGATTCAAGATTCTTTGAATTATGGGGATTTAATACTAAAACAATGACCAAATCTAATTTAGGTAGACATGATGGTATAATTTCTTATTTTAATCCTATGCCTATAAAAATGATTAGAATATTTGCTGATGGGTCTACATTTATTAGATTTACCAAGGTTATTACAATTGATTGTTTTCAGGAAATAATAGTAAATTCTTAACTATTTAACCATTTAAACATTATGTTTATAACATTCAATACTAGAAAACAAGCATTGAACTACATAAAAAGAAATAAACAATGATAAAGTTAGTTAATCGTTGTACTTAATTTTAAGTTTTATAGCTAACAGTGGAAAACAATCTGATGATGACTATTAATATGCTGAGTATAGTCCCAACTTATACAGGGTAAATCTTACAGATATTAATAGTGACTTAAATCACTTAAAATAAAAGTTGAAACCTCTTATTACTATAGACCTACGGGAATGTAGTTGTAAGTTTCATAGTGAGAAAATCCTATGAGTAGAATGTAGTTGGAAAATACCATTAAATTATTTGATGTAAATGATACAACTTGAAGTTGGTGAACATAAAATAGCTACATTCTTTAAAAGGTTATTGTTAAAAATAGTTATCCTTAAAGTAAGAATAGGGATAATGAATATTATGTTCTTACAAGTAGGCGTTTTCTACTTATCCAAACATCTTTATATGAGGTTGCAAACTCTGTAAAGCTCTGTGAATAATTTAAACAAAAACCTTCGAGTAACTATGTTAGCTACATAGTGAAAGTTAATGTTGCGGTGTTGCTTTTTAGCCACATTTACAACAGGTAGTTAAACAGTAAAAACAAGTAATCTTGACGAAGATTATGCTGCTGTTTAATGATTTATATTATTAATTAAGTAATAAAATAATGTATTTATTAGGAAATATATCAAGGTACAACCTTACTGAGAGTTATTTACTAAACATTTAAACTTATGACACAAACAGAAGCACAAATACTAATATTAAATGATGTAATTAGTCACTATAATATTAATAATAGATCAGTTAGTGAAAATAATAGTAGAAATTGTTTATATAATGGACCAGATGGTAAACATTGTGCAGCAGCTAGGTGGATGATTGATCCTAGTCAGGCTAGAGAATATGGATCTATTATTGAGGAAGAAAATTTTAAGTTACTTAAACCTGAAGCTAAATTAGCAGGTGAAAGATTTATGAAAGCAATTCAACAGTTACATGATGAAGTAGAATGTTGGGATGAAAAAGGATTAACTTTTATTGGAATAACTGAAGTTATTTATTATTGTAATTATTTTGGAATACCAGAAGATAAAATTAATCTACTTAAAGAATTAAAATAGTACAATTTTTAATTATATAATATTAAATTACACTTAACTATAAAAATAATGACACTTTTAATTGTATGTTTACTGATATATGGATTTGATTTACATTGGTCCTTATATCTTATTTCCATTGTAATATGGATATTAAGACAAATCTATAAACACATATAACCCATAATTATGAAAGAATTAACTAAAAAACTACAAGCACAATTTAATAAGATGTGCCAAACAGGTAAGCTATTTAGAGTAGCTTTAACTGGTCAATACATTTGGGAACTATATCTTAATTCATTTGAATCAGATCCTGTATTTAGAGATCCTTCATCTTCTACACATAACTGCAATCACTGTAAGAACTTTATCAGGAGATATGGTAATATAGTTGCAGTTGATGAAAGTTATAATATTATTACATTATTTGATGTAGAAATAGAAGGAGAATTTGCTCCTGTTGTAGAAGCACTATCTAATGCTATTAAATCTAGCAATATTTCTGATGTATTCTTTGAAACATTTAATGAATTAAATTCTCTGCCTTATGAGTCTTGTTCTAAGACTAATTCTGTATTCAGGTTAGGTATTGAAAAGAATGTTAAAAGATATACAAGGGAAGAAGCAGAGAAATTTGGAGTAGTACGACCTAATGAAATTAGGACATTTAACCATTTATATTTAGATCTACCTAAAGAATTTGTAGATATGTCTGGTAAATCTATTGAAGCTATAATGGCTGATTATAGAGATGCTAAAAATGTATTTCAAAGAGCAATGGAAACTATTTCTATTGATACATTACTATTAGTCAGAGACTTAATTAATCAAGGTTCTTTATTAGATGGTCAGACTCATTTATATAAAATTGAACAAATTATTCCTCTTAAACAAGAATATGATAATTTAGCAAAAGTAGGTAAAGACGAATGGTGTTGGGTTAAATCACATAAATTACCTTATGCTAAATTTAGAAATGAACTAATAGGCGTACTTTGTTCAGAACTATCTGAAGGAATGGATTTAAATGAAGCATGTAAAAACTGGAATAAAAGAATAGATCCAGCTAATTACATGAAAGCTACTGCTCCTATTACTAAAAATCAAATTGAAGAAGCACGTAAGTTTGTAGAAGAAAATGGATATGAAGAGTCATTTAATAGAAGATTTGCTACTATTGATGATATAAACATATCTGAAATACTACATGCTAATGTTGGGAAAGGAGAAATTAAGAATGCTTCTATATTTGATAATGTTAAATCTACTTCTACAAGACATAAAAGAAGTGAATTTGACAAAGTCGAAGAAGTAAGCATTGAGAAATTCATGCAAGATATTCTACCTAATTGTACAAGTGTTGAGGCTTTTCTAACTAATCAACATGAGGGTAATATGGTTTCTTTAACTACAGCTAATAATCCTGACAGTAAGCCTATATTTAAATGGTCAAATAATTATTCTTGGACATTTAATGGGAATCTTGCAGGTAAGTCTCAAATTAAAGAAGCAGTTAAATCTAGAGGAGGTAAAACAGAAGGTGTTTTAAGAATCTCTTTAGCTTTTCCTGATACAACAGATGATTATGATCTACATTTGGTAGAACCAACAGGAGGTCATATTTATTATGGTAATTTAAGAATGATACATAGCTCATCAGGAATATTAGATCTAGATGCTCAAGGAATAGATGGTCACCAGCCATCAGAAAAAAGAGTTGAAAATATAATTTATACTGATAAAAATAAAATGAGTAAGGGTGCTTATAAAGTGTCCGTTCATAATTATTCAGGTAGAGGTTTTCATACTCCATTTCTAATAGAAATAGAACATGATGACGATGTTACAACTCTAAAATTAAAAATTAAATCTAGTAGAAACACTTTAGAAGTTGCAACTATTCATTTTAATGGAAATAATTTTGAAACATTACTTTCAGATAATATGGAAGTAGTAGAATCAAAAACTATATCTAAAGAAATTTATGGTCTTCAAACTAATGAGTTTCATAAAGTAAATCTTGTATGTTTATCTCCTAATTATTGGGGTGAAAATAATGTAGGCAATAAACACTACTTCTTCATGTTAGATGGTTGCAAAACTAGACAACCAATTAGAAGTTTTCATAATGAGAACTTAAATGCTGATCTAGTACAACATAGAAAAGTAATGGAAGTATTAGGTGCAACTAATATGATTGAACCAACAGATAAACAATTGTCTGGAATAGGATTTAATGCAACTGTTAGAGACGAACTAATTGTTAAATTATCAGGTAACTTTAAAAGAGTAATCAAAATTAAATTTTAAATCATGGATATTTTTAAAGAAGCAAGTAAACTTAAATTAAGATTTGTAACCCCTAAAGGATTACTGTCTATTGAGCAATTATGGGATTTATCTCAAAAAGAGCTTGATGTATGTATTAGAAATCTTAGTAAAGTTATTAAAAAGAATGAAGATGATAATCTATCATTCTTAGATGATACAGGAGTTGTTAATTCAATAGATCAACTTAGTTTTGATATACTAAAAGATGTGTATCTTACTAAGAAAAGAGAAGTTGAAGAAGCTAAAAATGCTCTTGAAGTTAAGCAACATAATCAAAAGATTCTTGAGCTTATTGCTGAAAAGAAAGAACAAGGCTTGAAAGACAAGTCTATTGAGGAGTTAGAGAAACTTCTTAAATAATCTCAAATACTGTCCAAAGGCAGTAAGTACTTATAATATAGTTTAATAGCGAACACCTGAGATTATATCAATAGGGACGAGACTGGGGTAGTACCAGTGAATAAGTACAATTTGATGGCAACTGTTAGTGGTCGAACCTCTTGGAAAAGATGGTAGTAGATAAATGTAAGCTCTGTAAAGGAAATGCAAACAGCTAACAGTTGTAAAAACCATTTGAGAAATTATGAATAATAGAGATAAAAATAAATATTACTTATGTAAATGTTTAAACTGTGAATCTATAATTATAGATCAAAATCCACAAGTAAATGCTACTTTACATAATTTAACAGGTAATGAATTAGAGATGGAAAAAATTAAAGGGGAAGAAGAAGGAGAATATTTTTGGGGATGCCCTAAATGTAAAACAGATGCTTATTTAATAGATATATAAAGTTATTCTAAAACTAAAATCTTATGATATGTTAAAGAAAAAAACAGGTAATTATACTTGCTACTAATGATAGGACTGATATATGGTCTACTGATATATGGTCTTATAAAGATAGAAAACTAAATTTTAATCAAGCTAATTTTAACGATATAGATAATACAATATATTATCATTTGTATATTCTAT
>DATCKO010000164.1:0-9332 GCA_036562215.1 Haloplasmataceae bacterium
TTTTCAGCTATCAATTCTTCTTTAAAACCTTGAAATTTTTCTTTATCGGACATTTTTATTCTCCCTTCATAATAAGCAATAGTATTATTGACATTTTCTAATAAAGTATCAATTTGCTTCTTTTTTATAAGTAAGTTCTGGCGATGGCTTTCAAGAGCTTCTAAAGCATTAAAATGAGGATTATTGATGATATTTTTAATGATAGATAATTCTACACCTAATTCCTTATAAAAAAGAATCTGTTGAAGGATGTTAATCTCTTCTTCTCCGTATATACGATAGCCGGAAAAATTGATTCTTTTAGGTTTCAATAATCCGATTTCATCATAATAACGTAAAGTTCGCGAACTAATTTTAGCCATTTGACTGAGTTTATTAATCGTATATTCCATGAAATCAACTCCCTTCATTTAATAGGATATACCTTTACGTAACGTCAATGTCAACAATTTTTTGAATTTTTATTCTTTTATGGTAAAGCCATGTTGAGTTAAAACTTCTTTAATTTTTTCAAGTGATAGGTTTCTTATTTTAGCTCCCTTAGGAATTGTCATAAATCTACCTACGGTATTTAACATCATGGGATTCTTAATATCGGTAAAACCACAAGCTACCATTATATCAATGATTTCCGGATATTCACTCACTAAAGTTTTAATATTTTTATTTAAGTCGATGCATTTCATTTCTTTACTCCTTTTTGATAATAATATATTTAGTAATTAATATTATTTGCATAAATTAGCTGTTTTCTGTATAATAAAAATGTTTAAAGAATAGAAAAGGTGATAATATGACAGAGAAAGATTTAGCGAAATATTTTAAAAAACCTAATTTAAAAGAAGCAGCCAGACGTGGTAAAGAAGAAGTTAAAATTATTGATTTTACTATGCCTGATAAAATGGAAAATATCGGAAAAAATAAAAAATTTTTTATAGATACATATGGATGTCAGATGAATGTACATGATTCTGAGGTTATTGCGGGAATTCTATCTCATTTAGGATATGAACCAACCGAAAAAGAAGAAGAAGCTGATGTCATTATTTTAAATACTTGTGCTATAAGAGAAAATGCGGAAAATAAAGTATTCGGTGAGTTAGGTAGACTTAAAGCCTATAAACAACAAAAACCAGATTTAATTTTAGGTGTCTGTGGCTGTATGTCACAAGAGGAGAAAGTAGTTAATAAGATTCTCCAAACATATCAACATGTCGATTTAGTTTTTGGTACACATAATATTCATCGTTTACCTATATATTTAAGAGATGCTTATATGAATAAAGAACGAGTCATTGAAGTCTTTAGTCAAGAAGGCGATATTGTTGAACATATGCCTGTACTTCGTGATGGTAATATCAAGGCTTGGGTTAATATTACTTATGGTTGTGATGAGTTTTGCACATATTGCATTGTTCCATATACAAGGGGAAAAGAACGTTCTCGAAACCCAGAAGATATCTTGAAAGAAATTCAAGATTTAGCAGATAAAGGCTTTAAAGAGGTAACTTTATTAGGGCAAAATGTTAATGCTTATGGTAAGGATTTTAAGGACAGAAATTATGGTTTCGGTGATTTATTAAATGATATTAATAAAATTAATATTCCAAGGGTTCGCTTTACAACCAGTCATCCTAAGGATTTTGATGATAAAACCATTCAGGCACTAGCTAAAGGTGGTAATCTTTGTGAGCATATTCATCTGCCAGTTCAATCTGGAAATACTGAAGTATTAAAACGAATGAATCGCAAGTATACTAGAGAATATTATTTAGAATTAGTAAACAAAATCAAAGCTGCCATACCTAATGTTAGTTTAACTACGGATATAATTGTTGGTTTTCCGAAAGAAACGGAAGAACAATTCCTTGATACATTATCATTAGTTAAAGAAGTGAATTTTGAAGGAGCTTATACCTTCATCTTTTCACCACGGGAAGGTACTCCAGCAGCTAAAATGGAAGATAATATCCCTCTTGAAGAAAAAAAGGAAAGATTACAAAGATTAAATGAGTTAATTAATAGTCAATTCTTAGCAAGTCATAAAAAATATGAAGGAAAAATCGTGGAAGTTTTATGTGAAGGTCGAAGTAAAAACGATGAATCAATGCTAGCTGGATATACTAGAACTAATAAATTAGTTAATTTCAAAGGTCGTGAAGATTCAATTGGTAAACTCGTAATGGTTAAGATTACTGAAGGTAAAACTTGGCATTTATTAGGGGAGGAAGTTCATGACGGAAATTGATGTAAAGATCAATGAACTCATTGGGTTAATTGAAAATGAAGAAGCTGTAAAGCGATATAAGGAAATAGAAAAAGCTTTACAAGATAATGAATATGTAAAGTCTAAATTGGAGGAGTTTCGTAAATGGCAACGCAAAATGGTAATTTACGAAGCAAGTGGTAATAAGATATCTGATGAGATAAATGAAAAATATGACAAGTTATATAATGAGTTACTAGAGATTCCTATTTTAAATGAATACCTTAACTTACAACAAGAAATTAATGAAATGCTTCATACTATTACTGGAATAATAGAAAAAGAAATGAACCGCTAATAGATGTATTTTTATATACATCTTTTTCTTTTTAATATATTAGTAACATGTCACTATTTATTGAATAAATTAACAATAGAGGAGGGGAATTATGAACGAAATTAGAGAAATCGTAACAAAAGCAATCGTGGAAAAAGGCAAGAAGCAAATAAGATTTATTGAAAAAATCGAAACCAAGAATCCGGTAGAAAGTGTTTTAGGTTGTTGGGTACTTAATCATAGCTTTCAAGCAGAAAAAACTAAAGATGGAGTTTTAGTACAAGGGATATTTGAGGTAAATATTTGGTATTCATTTAACAATAATTCACAAACTGATATTGCTAAGGAAATGATTAATTATCAACAAGAAATTAACACCAAACGGAAAGTCAATGAATATGAAGAACATAGTACTGATGTAATCGTCCGCATGGTTCAACCACCAGTTTGCTCAGATGTAAAAATTGTTGATAATTTAATTGAAATAGAGGTTTTACTTGAAGTATCAGCGGAAGTGATTGGGGAAACAAAGATGAAAGTAACTGTATTAGATTTAGCTCCAGATAATGATACTGATGACGATGATTTAGAGGATATTGATAATCAAATCAATCAACAGTTTTTACGGGAAAGAATATTTTAGCATATAAGACTCTTGACTTGTAGTGTCAAGGGTCTATTTTTATTGTTAGATACTATAAAAATTCGTTGAATTATGTTAAAATTAAGAGAAAATGAATAAATAAGGTGAAATTATGACAAATATTGATAAATCCATTTATACACCGATGATGCAACAGTATTTAACAATTAAGGAAAATTATCAAGATACTTTAGTATTTTTTCGCTTAGGTGATTTTTATGAATTATTCTTTGATGATGCTATATTAGCATCAAGAATCCTAGAAATTGCTTTAACAGGTCGTGATGCCGGTGTAGAAGAGCGCGTTCCTATGTGTGGTGTACCATATCATGCTGTTGATTCTTATATACAAAAACTTATCGATAATGGTTATAAGGTAGCGATTGTCGAGCAAGTAGAAGACCCAAAAAGTGTTAAAGGTTTAGTTAAACGTGATGTTGTAAGACTTATAACTCCTGGTACGGTAATGGACAATAACTTTTTAGATGAGAAAGCGAATAATTACTTAGCAAGTATTAGTGAGTTTAATACTAATTACATTATTGCTTATACCGATTTATCTACGGGTGAATTATTTTGCATTACTCTTGATAAAGATGAACGCTTACTTATCAATGAACTATTATCAATTAAAACAAAAGAAATCGTGGTAAGTCATGAGTTAGATGGAAAGATTCTAAAAAACTTTGAAAAAGACAATCATTTAACTATATCGTATGAAGATGATATTAAGCCACGTCTTGAATATGAATACATATGTGAGAATATTGTTGACTCGCGGGTTAAGGTAACTATAAATCGTTTAATTAATTATCTTGTTAATACACAAAAACGCTCCTTATCACATTTACAACGAGCTATCATTTTAAACAGTCAACAATATTTACAGATGGATGTTTATTCCAAATATAATTTAGAATTATTTGAAACTGTCCGTAGTAAAGAAAAAAGAGGTTCTCTATTATGGTTAATTGATAAAGCAGAAACGGCTATGGGTTCTAGAATGATTAAGAATTGGTTAGATAAACCTTTAGTTAATATTACAGATATTAATCAACGCTTAGATATAGTAGCTGCATTTCAACAAGAGTATTTAATCACCCAAGATATTAAGAAAGACTTAGCTAATGTATATGATTTAGAGCGCTTAGTTGGTCGTATTGCTTATGATAATGCCAATGCTCGTGATTTACTTCAATTAAAACGCTCTTTAAAATCCATGCCTATAATAAAAGAAAAACTCCATCAATTAAAAGAGCAACAAAAAATAGAGATAAATGATAATATTAATACCTTTGATGAACTAACCGAATTATTAGAAAAGAGCATCCATGAAGATGCTTCTTTAACCATAAAAGATGGTAATATCATTAAAGAAAACTATTCTAGTGAACTAGATAAATTACGGGCTTTATCTCGTAATGGTAAACATTATATTGCAGAACTAGTCAACAGAGAAAGAGAAAAAACTGGAATTAAGTCTTTAAAAGTTGGATATAATAAGGTCTTTGGATACTATATTGAAGTTACCAAAGCTAATTTAGCTTTGTTACCTCCTGATTGTGGTTATGAAAGAAAACAAACACTAGCTAATTGTGAACGGTTTGTGACAAAAGAGTTAAAAGAATTAGAAGATATGATTATTAATGCTGAAGATAAGGCGATAAAACTAGAGTATGAGTTATTTATAGATATTAGAAATAAAATTAAAGAATATGCTTCTGCTTTACAACAATTAGCGAAAATAATTGCGGAAATCGATGCTTTAATTTCTTTTGCGGTAGTTAGTTTAGAAAATCATTATGTAAGGCCAATATTAGTTAATGATAATATTGTGGAAATTAAGGGTGGAAGACATCCGGTTGTAGAGAAAATACTTACAGATTCACTTTATGTAGAGAATGATATTTATATGGATGAAAACACCAATATTCTTTTAATAACAGGACCAAATATGTCCGGTAAATCTACATATATGAGACAAATGGCACTAATAACTATTATGGCGCAAATCGGTTGCTTTGTACCGTGCGATTATTGTAAAGTTAAGATTTTTGATAAAATCTTTACTCGTATTGGTGCTAGTGATGATTTAATTAGTGGACAATCAACATTTATGGTAGAGATGTTAGAAGCTAATAACGCTATAAAAAATGCCACTAATCAAAGCTTAATATTATTTGATGAAATTGGCCGTGGTACTGCTACCTTTGATGGTATGGCTTTAGCTCAAAGTATTATTGAGTATATCCATGATAAAATACAAGCGAAAACTTTGTTTTCTACACATTATCATGAGTTAACAGTACTAGAGAATAACTTAAAAAATCTAAAAAATGTCCATGTGTGTGCTGAAGAAAAAGATCATGTATTAACTTTTTTACATAAAGTAGAAGATGGTCCTAGTGACAAAAGTTATGGTATCCAAGTAGCAAAATTAGCTGATTTACCGCTTAGTTTAGTTAAAAGAGCAGAAAAGATATTAAGTAAATTAGAAAAAAATAAGAAGGAAATTGTCATTGAAACTGATTTTAATCTTTTTGATTTTGATTTTAATACCACTACCGATAGCAATATAACACCAGAGGAAAAAGAAGTTTTAAATATTATTAAAGAAGCAAACTTTTTTGAATTAACACCAATGGATGCCTTAAATCTCTTATATAAATTACAAGTTAAAATCAAGAGTAAGTAGGTGGCTAATATGGGAAAAATTATGGTAATGAATAACTCTTTAGCTAATAAAATAGCTGCTGGTGAGGTAGTAGAAAGACCTGCATCAGTAGTTAAAGAATTAGTGGAAAATGCGATTGATGCTAATGCCACAAAGATCGACATCATTATGGAAAAAGCTGGAATAATGCAAATAAAGGTTATTGATAATGGTAATGGAATGGATAAAGAAGATGCCTTACTAGCTTTTAGTAGACATGCGACAAGTAAATTAACAAATGAAAGTGATTTATTTCGCATCATGACTTTAGGATTTCGCGGTGAAGCTTTACCATCGATTGCAGCAGTAAGTGATTGTGTTTTAAGTACATCAGATGGCAAAAATACAGGTACTTTGGTGCATTTTCGCGGGGGTAAATTAATAGAACAAGGTTTAGCAAATAATCGAAAAGGAACGGAAATTACAGTTAAGTCTTTATTTTTTAATACTCCAGCTCGGTTAAAATATTTACGTAGTGAAAATACTGAATTAAGTTATACAGTTGATTTTATGAATAAACTAGCTTTAGCTAATCCCCATATTGCTTTTAAACTTCTTAACGATGGAAAGGTATTACTTGAGACTTTTGGGGATAATAATCTTCTTCATGTCATATCATCGATTTATGGACTTGAGGTCGCAAAGAAGATTAAAACTTGTGATTATAAAGATCATTTTTTATCATTGAAACTCTATTTTTCTGAACCTGAAGTGAATCGAACTACGAAAAATTATATAACTTTAGTGGTTAATAAACGTATTATTAAAAATTACACTTTAACTAATGCGATTTTAGAAGGATATGAAACTTATTTACCTATTAAACGTTATCCAGTTGTCGTATTAGATCTTACATTAGATCCATTACTAATTGATGTCAATGTTCATCCAGCAAAACTTGAGGTACGTTTATCAAATGAAGAACATATTAGAACCGTAATTGTGGATTTAATTCAAAAGCAATTAAAAGAGTTGTCTTATGTTCCAAAAATAAGTATTAGAAATGAAAGAGTTAATCAAGACATTATACAAGAGCAGCAATCCTTTTCTTTTCAAGAAGGACTAAATCAAGTGAACATTGAAGAAAAAGAAGTCTATTCGTTTACAGAAGAAGAAAGAGCCTTAGAATTACATGAGGAAAAACCAAATATAGAAGTACCAAATAAACTAGATATACCAATTACTGATAATGAAAAAAAGTTAGAAAAAACTATTAATAGAAGATTACCTAAACTTTATTATATTGGTCAATTAAAAGGAACCTATCTTTTAGCCCAAAATGAAGAAGGACTCTATATGATTGATCAACATGCCGCTCAAGAAAGAATAAATTTTGAATATTATTTAAAGCATTTTTCACAAAAGATTAATGAATATTATGAGTTATTAATACCTTTAACTTTTGATTTTTCTGTTAGCGAAGCACTTATCATTGAGAATAATCTAGATTTACTAAATGATTTAAACATTGTCGTTGAGAAATTTGGTTTATCTAGTTTTATCGTACAACAAGTTCCTAATTATTTTAAGAAAGGAAATGAATATGAGATTTTAAAAACTATCTTTGATTATTTGATAAATAATAAAAAGGTAAGTAATGAGGAACTATTTAAAGATTTAGCCATTACTTTAAGTTGTAAGAAATCGATAAAAGCTAATCATTATATTAATCAAGTTGAAGTTGAAAAACTTTTATCTGATTTAGAAAAATGTGAGAATCCCTATACCTGTCCACATGGACGACCAGTAATAATCCATATGTCTTATTCAGAAATAGAGCATTTATTTAAACGAACGATGTAAAGGTGATTTTTTTGAAAAAGGTATTAGCAATTGTTGGCCCAACTGCGGTTGGAAAAACAAGTATAAGTATTAATTTGGCAAAAAAATTTCATGGGGAGATTATTAATGGTGATTCTGTACAAGTATATAAAGGATTAGATATTGGTAGTGCCAAAATAACCCCTGAAGAAATGTCTCTTGTACCACATCATTTGCTTGATATTAAAGAACCTGGCGAATTTTTTTCAGTAGCTGAATATCAAGAATTAGTTCGCAATAAAATTAATGAAATAAGTGAAAGAGATAAATTACCAATTATTGTAGGTGGTACAGCCTTTTATATTCATGCTGCTTTATATGATTTTCGCTTTATAAAAGAAGAAAAGAATATTGATAGGGATAAATATGCAAATTTGACCGATGAAGAACTTCATCAAATGTTAATCCAAATCGATGAAAAAGAAGCTCTTAAAATCCATCCTCATAATCGTAGAAGAGTATTAAGAGCTTTACAAATTTATGAAAATAACCGCATGACGAAATCGGAGTTCTTAAAAGAACATACTCCCAAACCTTTATATGATATCTTGATTATTGGTCTTGATTGGGATAGAAAGAAATTGTATGAAAGAATTAATCAGCGTGTAGATATGATGCTAGAAAAAGGTTTACTAAAGGAAGTTGAAATGCTTTATCATAAAGGGATTAAGGTAGATGCTATTGGGTATAAGGAATTTGATGATTATTTCTTAGGTTTAATAAGTTTAGATGAAGTAAATGAGAAAATTAAGCAAAATACTAGACATTATGCGAAAAGACAATTAACTTATTTTCGTAATAAACTTGATGTCAAGTGGTTTGATGTTGAAAAAACTGATGTAGAAGATATTTATAATGAGGTCTCTAAATGGTTAAGGATGTGACATTATGACATCAATTTATATCCATATTCCCTTTTGTAGTAGAATCTGTTCATATTGTGATTTTCCTAAGAAAATAAGTAAGTCTCAAGAAATTGATACATATTTAGATTGTCTTTATGAGGAAATAAAGATGTACGATGTAAAAGATGGTGTTAAAACTCTTTACTTAGGTGGAGGAACACCATCGATTTTATCAACTGAACAGTTTAAAAAATTAAAAAAGATAATCTCCTTATTTAAATTAGATGCTAGTTATGAGTTTACAATTGAATGTAATCCTGAACATGTAACTGAAGAAAAGGTAGTAATGTTAAAAGAACTCGGTATCAATCGTGTTAGCTTAGGTGTCCAAACTTTTAATGATGAATTGCTTAAGATTTTAAACCGGGGTCATAATAAGGACACTGTATATCAAGCAGTCGATATATTAAGAAAAAAGGGGATAGATAATATCAACCTTGATCTGATTTTTGCGATACCTAATCAAACAATGAAAGGTGTCATAAATGATTTGAAACATATTCATAAATTAAATATTCCCCATATTTCCTATTATTCTTTTATTTTAGAAGATAAAACTGTTCTACATTATTTATATCAACAAAATAAACTAGAATTAGTTGATAATGATATAGAAGCAAAAATGTATTTAAAAGTTATAAAAACTTTAAAAAAGTTTTATTATATGCACTATGAGATAAGTAATTTCGCACAACCAGGTTATTCAT
>DATCKO010000098.1:0-4141 GCA_036562215.1 Haloplasmataceae bacterium
TCTATTTCATTATTTTTATAATTTCGGTACTTACAATAAACCTCATAAACGACTGGTCCATAATCCCAAGCTAAAATATTTTCCTTATAAGCTGGCTTATCAAATGTAATTAAAGAAAGAGCTTGAATATAGTATAGAAATTTCTGAAGTTCTAGATTAGTTATTTTAGGTAAAGTAATGTTATATTTATCTATTTTTTGTGCTATCTCTTCATTATAAACAGTAATAACTCTCTCAGCTATGTCTATAACATACTCAGTATTAAACTCTAATTGATGTAACTTATTTATATTAAAATCCGCAATTCTGTGTCTGGCATATAATTTTAGTGTCTTTATTTTTTTCATTAACTTTGTAAATACTTTCTCATTTATCTTCTTTTGATTAATCAAAGCTACTTGTTCCATATTTTCTGGATTTTGTACAAATCTAATTAATGAATCATTAGCAATCGTTTGAATCGTCCCATTTTCATATCTGTGTATAGTTATATCACCTAGACCGAGTATTCTAGAAAATTCTTTTTGATTTAAACCATACTTTTCCCGGATTTTCTTTATTTCTGATGACTGTAATAAACCCTTTTCTTTCTTATATATATCATATAACCTTATGTCATTCTCAATTTCGATCTCTCTAACATAGATTTCTTCTTCAGTATTTTTATCAATAGCCACCTTTTCGATAAACTCTAACTCTAAATCAAATACTTTTACTTTAACCTTTTGATTTTTTACATAATAATCCTTATTTTCCAACATTAAATCCTCCTTACTTTTAATATTCATCTTCATGAAAGGAGATACATACCACAGTATTACTATTCGGTTCTTAACAACTTTTTTAAAAATCCATATTTCTTCATGAGGAAATTTCACATCAATTTCTGGACCTTTATATAAATCTGTATCAGATAAGTCTAAAATTATATCTTCAATATCTAAGATAGTTAATCCATATTTTCTTTTTGATATTTTTTTTCGGTGTAGTTACAAATTCTAAATTATAATTTCGTACTCTTCTTTTGCACTCCTTTAAAAATTCATCTATGTTCAATATTATTATGCTCCTTCCATAATATATTATGATAATATTTTTATAATTAACCCCATTTTTTTATCATTTGATAAATATTATATCATTATTATCAATAAGTTGCAATAAAAAATTAATAACAAAAAGGTGAATAGTTTCCTCTATCCACCTTTTACGTATTTATTTATTATATTTATTTACTTGTTCATCTATTAAGTCTATATCAGAAAAATATTCAATACCCATAGCTTTTCGAACTCTTTCTAATGTTTTATGAGCTGTAATTCGCGCTTTTTTACTACCTTCATATAAAATATCAAAAATATCCTTAATATTTTTTTCTAGTTCATGACGTTTTTTTCTTATTGGAGCTAATTCTTCCTGCAAAACTTTATTTAAGAATTTCTTTACCTTAACATCACCTAATCCACCTCTTGTATAGTGAGCTTTTAACTCATCTAAGTTCTGATATTCAGGTAAGAAACTAGTAAAATGTTCATCTTTACAGAAGGCATCTAAATATGTAAACACCGTGTTACCTTCTATTTTTCCTGGATCTTCCACACGTAAATGATTAGGATCAGTAAACATACTCATAACTTTCTTTTGGATTTCTTCTGAACTATCAGATAAAAAAATACAATTATTTAAAGATTTACTCATCTTAGCTTTACCATCAATACCAGGAAGTCTTGAACTTCCTTCATCTTCTGGTAATAATCCTACTGGCTCTACAAGAGTTTCTCCATAAAGAGAATTAAAACTACGAACAATCTCTCTTGTCTGTTCGATCATCGGTAGTTGATCATCACCGCATGGCACAACTGTCGCATTAAAAGCTGTTATATCAGCTGCTTGACTAATAGGATAAGTTAAAAAGCCTACAGGTATAGAAGTTTGAAAATTACGCATTTGAATTTCTGATTTGATAGTGGGATTCCTTTGTAATCTAGATAATGTTACTAGATTCATATAATAAAATGTAAGTTCACATAGTTCAGGAATCTGAGACTGAATCAAAATAGTTGATTTATTAGGATCAATGCCAATTGCTAGATAATCTAAAGCTACTTCGATAATATTTTGGCGTATCTTCTCGATATTATGGGCATTATCAGTAATAGCTTGACTATCAGCAATCATAATATAAATCTCATCAAATTTATTACTATTTTGTAATTCTACACGTCGTCTTAAGGAACCTGAATAATGTCCGATATGAAGTTTTCCTGTAGGTCTATCACCTGTTAAAATAACTTGTTTCATCTTAACCTCCAAGGATCTTATGTATATATTATTTATATGTATTTATTTTATAATATTGTATCACATACGAATTAATAATTGTAGAAATATTATAAAAAAGTCCTTTTATGGACTTTTAGTCAAAAAATGTTTTATAAAACATGGTCTTATCTTGATATAATTTATATAAATCATCACAACCACCAACTAAATTATCACCAGCAAATATTTGCGGAACAGTTGTCATATTAGTTCGCTTTTGTAGTTCGTTTAACTCCTCATCGGATACGACAATTTCTGAGTAATCAATGTTTTCTTTATTTAACAAGTTTTTAGCTTTTATACAATAAGGACACTTTTTAAATGTATATATAGTAACTAATTTTTGTTTCATTATATCACCTCAATAAAATCTATTATCAATAGTAATTTTACCTTATACTAATTTAATTATCTAGGAAAAAGTATTAAAAAAGTAAATACCAATTTAGTATTTACTCTTTTTATTTATAATTTTTTGATTATTGATTTTGCTTTTTCAATACCTTTTTCAATTGCTTTATTTAACTCTTCTTCAGTGATACAATTCCTAATAGTGTTTCAGAAATAGGTCCACAAGCCTTTGATTTTAAGTATTTAGATAGTATTCATATTAATGCGAATAATCCATATTTTAAAATAGAAAATAATTTTTTACTTACAAAAACTAACCAAACAGTAATTGGATTAATCGGAGATTATGATAGTGTAACAATTCCATATGGAACAATTAAAATTGGCGACTCTTCACTTTCAGGATATCTTTTAACTAGGGTTACTATTCCAGATACGGTAACGACTATTGGTTCTAATGCCTTATCTGATAATTTGTTAGAAGAGTTAATTATCCCTTATAGTGTAAAAACAATTGAAGATTTTGCTTTTTCATCTAATCGACTAACTAATCTTATTATTCCAAGTAGTGTATCTACTATAGGTAATTTTGCATTTTGTGATAATCCATTATCTAGTTTAACTCTATCTAATGGGCTAAAAATAATCGGTGATCGGGCTTTTAGTAATACCGAATTAACAAACATTGTAATTCCAGATAGTGTATCTTCTATCGGAAATTACGCCTTTGATTATAATTTGATAAATGATATTACTATTAGCGATAAGAATCCTTATTTTAAAATTGATAATAATATATTACTAACAAAAGATAATAAAACAGTTGTAGCGTTAATCGGAAGACATGAAAGTATCACTATTCCAGAGGGAGTAACAACAATTAATGACTTTGCCCTATCAGATTATGGTTTAAAAAGTGTTATTCTTCCAGATAGTCTTACCACTATTGGTTATGCTGCATTTTCTTCTAATTTACTAAAAAGTATCACTATCCCAAGTAATGTAACCACAATTGGAAATGGAGCTTTTACAGCGAATGACTTAAATGAAATAATAATTCAAGGTGATAGTAATAGGTTTAATGATTTATGGGAAATAATTGGTTTTCCAATTGAGTTAAAACCTTAATCTAGTTTAAAAAATCTAACTTAGATTTCACATTTTTTTATTAACATATATCATTAGGAGTTTCCAGAGTTAACTTACCTAACATCACATTTCTTATTTCATAAAGAATTATATCAATTACTTTGTCATAATTTATTTTATTACCAGGTAAGAAACAACCTCTTTTTTTACCAATATCATTCAATATTTCTATATTATTATCACTTAATTCATCTAATTGATATCTTTCTTTTAAACGATCTGGATAATTGATTTTCAAGAAATCTAGGGCATATATTACAACATCATCTAGTGGTAAGATAGTATCTTTAATAGCACCTGTAACTGCTAGTTTTAGGCC
>DATCKO010000170.1:0-6772 GCA_036562215.1 Haloplasmataceae bacterium
TCTTCATCATAGCGATATCCTCTGTATCTATATGGATTTATTCTTGCTAAATCGTTATCTGTTTGATATATTATATTACCCCATGCATCATATCTATATGATACTTTAACTTCTCCATTTATGTCAACTATATCTGTAATATCTCCTTGTAGATTTCTTATATAGAAGTATTCTACTCCATTTAAATTCATACTTACTAAAGTACCATCAATATCGTATGTATAATATATTTTGTCAGTTTTTATTAAAACATTATTTTCATAATATTCTATTTCTTCATATAATATTTTACTTCCATCTAAATAATAATAATACTTTTCTATAATTCCATTATTATAATCTACCTCTTTACATGTCCTATATCCTAAATCGTTATAATTATATGAAATAGTTTGATATATACTTCCATTTCTGTATTCAGTATATTGTGATAGTTCTCTTCCTTCCCAACTAAGTTGTATAGATTTATTATCATCTAGAATTATTTCTATTGGGTTCCCTGAATTATCATATGTTATTTCGTGTCCATTAAAATTGGTTAACTGGTCAAGCCAAATATCATCATTATAATCATAACTTATTTCTTCAAGAGGTACTATTGACTCATCAATATCTACTTCAAATAGATATTCATATTTTTTCTTTTTCTTAATATTACCATAATCATCATATTCATAAATCATGGTATAACTTTGTGTTGATTTAATATCTTCTCTTTTTAATTGATTTAAATTATCATACTCATAATTATGTTTTTCTAGTGTTCTATACCTTGTTTCAGTTTCATATTGCCAAGTACATATTAAATTACCATCATCATCAGCAATTAAGCATACTCTTTTTCTAACTGTTACTACAGCTTTTTCATCTACTTGTATTTCTTTTATATTTCCCTTATCATACTTATATTTATAAAAATATTCTAAATTTGGATTTAATACATATACTATTTCCTTAATTCTTGTTGTTGCTGTTCCGTTAGTTACCTTACTATCATCATATACAAAAGTCTGCGTTATGGTCTTATTACCTGTTATTAATTCGATCTGTTTTAATCTTTGTAATGCATCGGTTGATAAATCATTATATACATAATTCTTTTTTATATTATCATATTCTAAGCCGATATAGCGATTTGTATTAGCATCGTATTTATACTCTGTTTTTCGTATCTCACCATTAATCTTGTAAATTAGTTCAACAAAATTTTCATTTCTATTATCATAGTTATATTGGATATGATTGCCACTATTATCTATTACTTCTCTTAACCTTCCTGATGAATCATATTTATAATAATATTTTATATCATTACGATTATCTATATATACTGCAAGGTTTCCTTCTTCATCATATATATACTCATATCTTGCTTTATTTTCATTGCTATATTTTACCGCAATTAATTGATTATCTTCATTATACTCAAAGCTAATAAAGTATCCATTACCATATGTTTGCTTACTTACTATATCAGTATAATAATTTATACCATTGATATTCTGTGTTAAATATTCATAAAGCATTAAATCTTGTGTATTTGAACCTTTTTTTAAATATATCCTATTAATTTGTCCAATATTATTATATTCAAATATATATTCAAAATTGTTTACTTTAATACTTATTAATTTATCATTTTCATATGTGTAAATATTTTCAGAATTATCTTTTTTTACAGATATCAATCTACCAAAATCATCATATTCAAATATTGTTTCTATATATTTCGTTTCTTCATCATTTGGATCAATTGGATCCTTTATTTTCGTAAGTAATTCTGTTAGTTCATTATATTCATATTCAATATAATTACCAAATTCATCCGTTTCTTTTGTAATATATTTATAATTCCATGAATAATCCACAGAGGTCTTAAAATAATTAGTATTAACATCACCTACTGTTACTTCTTCTACTTGCCCTTTTTCATTATATAAATATGATGTTCTTACATTATTTTGCGTAAAGGTTTTGATTAATCCTTCTGGAGTATATTCATAATCAACTATATTACCATTTTCATCAATATAATAATCTATTTGATTTGGATGTTCTTCATCATATACGATTTCTATGTTCCCTTCTTTTTTCGAGGTATTGATTCTAATTAGATTTCCATTTGCATCATAACCATAACTTGAACCATAATCATCAATATAAACTTGTATATCATCAAAATAAGCTGTACCTGTTCCTTTATATACAATTTCTAATTCTAATCTACCTACAGTTCCGTCACTAAAATCTAAGTTATACATTATATATTGCCAGTCACTAGTATTAGCATTAAATGGTAAATGATATATTTCATTTTCGTTATTTCCATAATAAACTCTAACCCTAATCTCAAATAACCTATCTTCTCTTTGTGGAATAGTATTTGCTTTAGCCCATCCACCTATCTGAATATTAATATTAGAGTTATTTATATTTATTGTCTGTTTTATTGTCTTCTCTTCTGTTAGACTACCTTCTATTTTTATCACATTATTTCCTAATATTTTTTCATATATCCCATTTGTAATATTTGCTTCTAATGTTCCACCATTTACAATCCAACCATTTGTTCCATTTTCAAATGATGGGTTTTCTAATAAATTATATCGAGAATCTAGAAAGCCTTCGCTTATTTGTATATTATCAAAATACGCTTTTGCGACACAGTCATTTTTCAATTTAACTTTTATTACAGTATTATCTTCATTAACTATAAAGGTTAAAGAATATTTCTTCCATTCCGAACTACCATAAATCGAATTTATAGTTCCCTTTATGCTTGCCCCCTCTACATCAATGTATGCTCCTCCATTTAATACATCTCCAGAACTTTTTATTAGACCACTAAGAGTATATATACCCTTATTAAGTTCTATTGTTTGATAAATTGCTATATCACTAAAACCACCATTTCCAACTATATATGCTCTATTACTATTCTCATAATATTCTATTCCACAATTTCCATAGTTACAATTTTCATAATTCCAATTTCCACTTAGTTCAAAACTATGATTCTTAATTGGATTTAAGTAACTTTTTTGTGGCAATGACTTCACTAATAACTTGTGGTTATTATTATAATTTGGATTTTCATCTTTATAAATATCCACATATTGATAAAACAAAGCACTACCATAATCATCTAATATATTTATGGTATGTCCATAATTATCAAATAAGTATCTTATACTTTTTCCTATATGGTCAGTCACTGTGGTTTTCTTAACTTCATAATCAAATGTTAATTTTCCATAATTTAATATATTATTATCGTCATTTACATGATAAGAATTAATCGTTTCTACTCGATTATCTACTGTAAATGTATATTTAACAACATCTTTTGTGATTAAATCGGTTATTAATAAAGATTTATTTTGATTATCATAAGTGTATGATGCAACTTCTTTACTCAGGAATAAATTGTCGCCATTATAATCACTTGAATATTCTACTTTTGTTAAGTTACCATTTTGTGAGTATTCAAAATCAATAGATTTGATTATTTTATATTCAGGGTTAGTATTATCATAACTTATTATTAAACTAACATATACTACATCCAAGCGATTAGAACTATATGAAAAAGACAACTTATTTCCAACTTGATCTGTTATAGTGTCAATTCTATCAGAATAATATGTGATGGTTGTTTTATTTCCTACTTTATCTTCAATAGTTTTTAACTTATTATTATAACTATAAAAATAATATGTTATATCATCTTTTGATTTTATAACTAAAGAGTCATCTGCTAATTTTAGTAGTATGTTTCCTGAACCATCTTCTGCGATATAACACTCTGAGGTATTTCCATTATTACTACAAACTGATTTTTGATAATATCTTGCGACTCCATCACCACTAACTACTTTATAAGATTTTAGTTCTTCTATATAAGAAACATGAATATCATAAATTGTCCGCCAACCATTTCCATAGCCGATGTTTTCATTGTGTTTATCCTTGTTATATATGAAGGTAAGATCTAAAGGCATAAAATCGCTTGTTCCAATATAATCATTCCGGGTAATTAGTAAATTACCAGTAAAATCATTTACATAGCCCACACCGGCATTACCTAAATCTTGACTAGTGTAAGTCCAGTAATCATTTAATCCACTTCTATCTATATAGCCAATTTTTATATATGGTTTGTAGCTACTTTCATTTGAATAAATCGATGCATATCCTCTATCACCTTCTGTTTTGATTAATAAACCATAATTAGGATATTTTCCTATTACCCATTCATGAACTACTTTTGTTATATCAAATATATATGAAGTATGTACACCATATACTATATAAGAATCTATTATATTTTTATCATATGTATTATTATTTCCATACATATTGTTCCACGTTGCAGTATTATCTTTAAAATCAATATTGTTTCTATGTATATTAAGTTGTGGATAATTACTTTCATCATCATCCACCGTTAATTCCAACGTAGAGTATATTATAGATTTGCTATTTAATATTTCTGGTAAAGAAAACTTTATATAACTTCTATATCTTCCTAAACTACTACCAATTAAAAGTTTAGAACTTTTCGAATAATTGGTATTAGGTTCAATTTCACTGATATATGTATCCTGGATAGAACTAACCCCTGGAATCTCAACTATCGGGTCTACAACTACAGGATACACAGCTTCTCGTAACCACTTATCGTTTGGTATTACAGTTAATTGATATTCATATTTTTTTAACTCTGTTATTTTAGTCTCAATATCATATGAAAAACTATTATTGGCATCATACATAAAATAATTATCTATCACGAATACTACTTCTTCTTTTTCATTGTAAAATAGGATCCCATTAGGTGTTTCTTTTGGTACTAATCCTTTACTATTTATAATAAAAGTAAAACTTATATCCTTTTGATATTTATTTAAGATTATTTCTTCTTTTAATGTACTTCCAATAATCGATAGTTTTAAATCAGTATAATCATTTATGTTCTTATAATATACACTTGATAAATTATTTACTGCTTTTATATTGCTACTCTTATTATTATTGTTATTTAAAACATTTCCTTCTACCTTATTTATTCCTAACATTGTTATTTCTATATCATAATTATCTATGGTTAACTTTATCTTTTTATTCTCATGAATCTTTTTCGGTAATTTTACTTTTAATATATTACTTATATTACTATACTCTTCATTTTCTTCTACTAACCGATTATCTATTTCTTTCCATACACCATCTTCTAAATAATTAACTCTTTCTTTATATAAGGCAATTTCATATGTTCCATCTAGTTTTCTAAATGTTTTTGAATATTCATCTCTTTCTTCTATTACTTCATCAACTACTGGAACTTCTAATAAATCCATAGGATTACTTGTAGTAGATTGATAATTATAATTATTATTTTCTTTATTATGTTCTTCATCAATTGTTACAATATTGGATGTATCTTGTGCTAAAGTTACAAATGAGTTCCACTGTATTGATGTGATAAACATCAATACTGCTAAAAATAAGCAAAGATATTTAGAAATCTTTTTAAACACTTTAAATAGTGTAGGATAATTATTCTTATTATCCACAAGTAAATACTTATCCTTTTAAAACATAAAAAAATATCCCCTCTAATTATATTTAAAATACTCTATATAAAATGTTATCAAAATGATATGTCGAAAATTGTTATAATATGGCGATATTATACAAAATAATTAATCATTAGACAAATTATACTGAAACATAAAATAAGGACTAAACTATTATGTTTAATCCTTACATTATCTAATCTATTATATAACTTTAGTCTTTAAATATTCCAATACTTGATCATGTAAATCTTCACGTGCTAATGCAAAATCAATAGTAGCTTTTATAAAGCCAAATTTGTCTCCAACATCATATCTTTCTCCTTCAAAATCATAGGCATATACAGCTTGCTTTCTCATTAATCGCTTTATCGCATCCGTTAATTGAATTTCATTTCCACTACCTGGAGTTTGCGTTTCTAACATTTCAAATATCTCTGGTGTTAATATATATCTTCCTAATACCGCTAATCTACTTGGTGCTTCACTAATACTAGGTTTTTCTATCATATTTGATAATTGATAAAGATGTCCTTGTGGTTCACATGTCTTACATACTTCTACTATACCGTATTTATTTACATCTTCTTGTGGTACATTTTGTACTCCTACTACACTCACTCCCACTTTATCATATTGGTCAATCAATTGTTTTAATGCGGGTTCTCCTTTTTCATTAACTACCACATCATCACCTAATAATACCGCAAATGGTTCATCTTTGATAAAGACCTTAGCACATAATATAGCATGTCCTAAACCTTTAGCTTCTTTTTGGCGTATATAGTGGATATTAACCATATTGGAAATATCTTCAACCATTTTTAATAAGTCAAACTTACCTTTTTTTCTTAATATATCCTCTAGTTCATATGATTTATCAAAATGGTCTTCTATTGACCTTTTTTGTCCACTTGTTATTATTAATATTTCTTCAATTCCTGAATTAACCGCTTCTTCTACAATATACTGAATCGTTGGTTTATCGACAATTGGTAACATTTCTTTAGGTTGTGCTTTTGTTGCTGGTAAAAACCTAGTACCAAAACCCGCAGCTGGTATAACCGCTTTTCTAATCTTTCCCATATATTTCTCCTCCTAAGATTTCTTTTATCCATTATAACATATTTTTATTATCTTAAACTTAATTTTCTAGTAAATTTTTACTTAAAAAATCGTCCCTAGTATTAGGA
>DATCKO010000176.1:0-6081 GCA_036562215.1 Haloplasmataceae bacterium
ATGTGATGAGTAACTTAGGTTTAAATGTACCTTTTGGCTTTACGATCACAACTAAAGCTTGTAATCTTTTTTACCAAAAAGGGGAAAAACTATGGGATGAATTAAAAAAAGAAGTTGTTTCTGAACTAAAGGTATTAGAAAAAGAAACTAATAAAGTATTTGGTGATGTTAATAATCCCCTATTAGTATCAGTTCGTTCTGGAGCTGCAATATCCATGCCAGGTATGATGGATACCATCCTCAATTTAGGCTTAAACGATGATAGTGTTAAAGGATTAGCCCATAAAACAAATAATCCACGTTTTGCCTATGATAGTTATCGCCGCTTCATCCAAATGTTTTCTGATGTAGTAATGGGAATACCAATGTATAAATTTGAACAAATTTTAAATGAAGTAAAGGCCAAAAACCATTATGAATCAGATATTGATTTAAAGGAAAATGACTTAATAGAAGTTATTAATGCATATAAATCGCTATATAAGGTTGAATTAGGTAAAGAGTTTCCGCAAGATCCATATGAGCAATTATTTTTAGCAATCGAAGCTGTTTTCAAATCATGGAATAATCAAAGAGCGATTGTATACCGTAATATCAATGAAATTCCTCATGATTTAGGAACAGCAGTCAATATTCAAATCATGGTATTTGGTAATATGGGTAATAATAGTGGAACGGGAGTAGCCTTTACTAGACATCCTTCAACTGGTGAAAACCGGATTTTTGGTGAGTATTTAATAAATGCTCAAGGTGAGGATGTTGTTAGTGGTGTAAGAACGCCAAAATCAATTGATACTTTAAAAGAAGATATGCCAGCTGTTTATGAAGAGTTTATTAGAATAGCTAAAAAACTAGAAGACCATTATCTAGATATGCAAGATATCGAGTTTACTATAGAAGAAGGTAAATTATTTATCTTACAAACAAGAAGTGGAAAAAGAACGATACATGCAGCACTCCAAATTGCGGTTGATTTAGTTTTAGAAAAGAAAATTAGTAAAAAAGAAGCCATTTTAAGAATTAACCCTAAACAATTAGAACAACTCCTACATCCAACATTCGACCCTGAAGTTCTAAAGAAAACAAATGTTTTGGCAAAAGGTCTTCCTGCTTCTCCAGGAGCTGCCTCAGGTCGAGTATACTTCCATGCTGAAGATATCCTTAAAGCTAAAGCACAAGGAATAGAGGCCATTTTAGTACGTCAAGAAACTTCTCCAGAAGATATCGAAGGTATGGCTTATGCAGTAGGTATTTTAACGAGTCGTGGGGGTATGACTAGTCATGCTGCAGTCGTAGCCCGTGGTATGGGTAAATGTTGTATTGTTGGTTGTTCCGATATTAAAGTTAACGAACAATTACGCAAGATGGAAGTTGATGGTAAAATCATAAAAGAAGGCGATTTCATCTCCCTTGATGGTGTAAGTGGTAATGTCTATTTAGGCCATATTGATACAGTAAATAGTCAATCATCAGAAGCCTATACAACATTTATGAGTTGGGTAGATGAAATAAGACGATTAAGGGTAAGAGCTAATGCTGATACCATCAAAGATGCGCAAATGGCAGTAAGTCTTGGTTGTGAAGGAATAGGACTATGCCGCACAGAACACATGTTTTTTGCGGAAGACCGCATACTAGAAGTACGGAAAATGATACTTTCCAAAACTTTAGATGAAAGAAAGAAAGCTCTTGAAAAATTACTTAAAGTTCAATCAGAAGATTTTTATCAAATCTTAAAGGTTATGGAAGATCGCCCATGTACTATAAGACTATTAGACCCACCACTACATGAGTTTTTACCAAAAACCAAAAAGGATAAAGAATTTGTATCACAAGAAATGCATTTAGATATTATGGAAATTGAAAAACGGGTAGAGGAATTACAAGAATTCAATCCGATGTTAGGTCATCGTGGTTGTCGTTTAGCGATTACTTATCCAGAAATATATGCTATGCAAGTAACAGCCATCATGGAAGCAGCTATTCGCTTGAAAAAGGAAAACATAAATGTTGTACCAGAAATCATGATACCATTAGTTGTTGATGAAAAAGAGTTTGCGATTATTAAAAATGATTTAGAAAAAGTAATTAATCAAGTTCTAAAGGATCATAATGTTAAAATTGAATATAAACTAGGCACGATGATTGAAACACCACGAGCTTGTTTATTAGCTGATGAAATTGCAAATTTAAGTCAATTCTTTAGTTTTGGTACTAATGATTTGACCCAAATGACTTTCGGATTCTCCCGTGATGATAGTCATAAGTTCTTACAAGATTATCTTGATAAACAAATCTTTGAAAAAGACCCATTCCAAGTATTGGATCAAAAAGGAATTGGCAAACTCATGAAGATGGCGATTGATTTAGGAAAAACAACAAATTCCCATTTAAAAGTTGGTATTTGTGGTGAACATGGTGGTGAACCGCAAACGGTTGAATTCTGTCATACCCTTGGTCTAGATTATGTTTCCTGCTCACCATATCGTATACCAATTGCGAAATTAGCCAGTGCGATTGCGGTTATTAAAGAGGAAAGAGCTAATTAGTGATTAGTATTAGAGAGATGATTAAAAAAGACCAAGTAGGATTTGTTTTTTCCTATCTGCCATATAATAATAAAGAGTATTTTATTGATAATAAAACCGCTATTTTACTAAACAAATTATTAGCCCGTTTAAATAACAAGTTTCCTAATTACTTTTCAAAGTGTCTTTATCATAATTATAGATACACAACAGCTTTAAGTAATATGATTGATAATGATTTAGACTTAAAAAGTATTACTAGCGAGAAAAACATAGCTCGTATTTATGAAGAAATTAAAGATTTAGGTATTGTCATATGCTTTGGAGAAAAGGCTCATTTTGCGGTTAATAAAGTGAAAGAGGTATATAATACTCATTTTCAAATTATTAAAACAAAGATGTTAGCTTTACCTGTAAGTAGACATATAAAGAGTATGAGTCAAAATAATTTCAAAGCACTTCGAGCTAATTTTCAAATAATTAGTCATTATAATGAAATAGAAAAGCAATTATTAAATTATAATATTGATTGATAAAGTGCGATAAGGTCGCACTTTTTTCCTTTTTTTGACTTGTGATAAAAAGGGGGGTTTGTTATAATGGTTATGTAAGTGTTTAAGAAAGGGTGATTTAAGTGGAAAGAAAATATGTGGCTCCTCCATATCGGATTAAAATGGTGGAACCAATTAAAAAAACGACGAAAGAAGAAAGAATTCAAAAATTAAAAGAAGCTGGTTACAATCCTTTCGCCTTAAAAAGTGAAGATGTATATATTGATCTCCTTACAGATAGCGGGACAGGAGCTATGAGTCAGTATCAATGGGCTGCATTAATGCAAGGTGATGAAGCATATGCTGGAAGTCGTAGTTATTATCATTTAGAAGAAGTCGTAAAAGATATTACAGGGTTTAAATATGTGATCCCTGCTCATCAAGGGCGTGGTGCAGAACAAGTCTTTTTACCACAACTTGTGACTCATAAGGGTATGTATTATATAAGCAATATGCATTTTGATACTACTAGAGCACATGTTGAAATAGCAGGAGCTAGGGCTATTGATGTGGTAGTTAAGGAATGTTTTGACACTGAAAACTATTATCCATTTAAAGGTAACTTTGATTTAGATAAATTAGAGCAAGTTATTCTTGAAAAAGGAAAAGAAAACATCGCTGGTATTATAATGACTGTTACAAATAACTCCGCTGGTGGACAACCAGTTAGTATGGAAAACTTGCGTAAAACAAAAGAGATTGCTAATAAGTACAACATTAAAACCATCATCGATGGAGCAAGATATGCAGAAAATGCCTACTTTATTAAACAACGTGAAAAAGGTTATGAGCATAAATCGATTCGCGAAATTGCTCGAGAAATGTGTAGTTATGCTGATGTTTTCTTAATGAGTTCTAAAAAAGATGGTTTAGTTAATATCGGTGGCTTAATTGTTATTAAAGATGATTTTGAATTATATCAAAAATGTCGTACTTATATCGTGCCATTAGAGGGCTTCCCTACATATGGTGGTTTAGCAGGAAGAGATATGGATGCTTTAGCTGTAGGATTAGAAGAAGCACTAGATGAAGATTATTTACGTCATCGTATTGACCAAGTACGATATCTTGGTGATCGTTTAAGAGAAGCAGGTGTGCCAATTCAGTATCCTGTTGGTGGTCATGCGGTTTTTGTTGATTGTAAGAAAATTTGTCCACATATTCCTTATTATCAATTTCCTGCTCAAGCTGTGGTAAATGAAGTATATATCGAAGCTGGTGTAAGAGCTGTTGAGATTGGCTCATTCTTATTAGGTAGAGATCCAGATACAAAAGAGAATCTCGAAAGTCCACTAGAGTTTATGCGTCTTACTATTCCAAGAAGAACATATACATATGCTCATCTTGATGTTGTAGCTGATGCAGTTATTGAAGTATATAAACGTCGTGAAAGTTTGAAAGGTTTTGATTTTGAATACGAACCACCAGTATTACGTCATTTTACTGCTCGTTTAAAACCACTTAAGTAATATAAATCCATATAGCGGTTTTCGAAACATATGGAAAAAAATATTGACATTTTGTAGTAATGATGGTAAAATTATCAATGTAAAACGCTTACATATTAGGTAGAGGAGCATTGATAATTGATTCATAATTTAGGACTGACACCGTTAATAATTATGAGTGGTTATCATTGCCGAAACGGATATTTTAGTCAGGAAAATATTCGTTGGAATTGTTTCAATTCTGTCATTGAGTAATCAATGGAGCGCTACCGGTTAAACATCTTTTTAATGTTTAGCCGGTTTTTTTAGTTTAATAATTAAGGAGGTAATATAGTGGAAGAAGTAATGATTAGATTAAGAATGAGTTCCAGTGATGCCCATTATGGGGGCGGACTAGTGGATGGAGCTAGAATGTTACAACTCTTTGGAGATGTAGCAACTGAATTATTAATTCGTCATGATGGTGATGAGGGTTTATTTAGGGCATATGAAAATGTCGAATTTTTAGCTCCTGTTTATGCTGGTGATTATATTGAAGCAGTGGGAAAAATCATTCAGGTGGGAAACACCTCAAGAAAGATGGAATTCATCGCCCGCAAAGTGATTATTCCTCGACCTGATATTAATGATTCAGCATGTGATGTCTTAGAAGAACCAATTATTGTTTGTAAAGCTGTAGGTACTTGTGTTGTACCTAAAGATAAGATAAGAAGGAGGTAATGTAATGGATAAATTAATTATTACCGCTGCCATATGTGGTGCTGAGGTTACAAAAGAACTATGTCCTGCTGTTCCTTATACCTTAGAAGAGATTGCTAATGAAGCGTATAGTGCTTATATAGCTGGGGCTAGTATTATTCATTTACATGTAAGAGAAGATGATGGAACACCTACCCAAAGTAAAGAACGTTTTAGACAAGCAATTGCTGCCATTAGAGCCAAATGTCCAGATGTTATAATTCAACCATCTACTGGTGGAGCAGTGGGAATGAGTATCGATGAAAGATTACAGCCAGTCGAACTTAACCCTGAAATGGCAACCCTTGATTGTGGAACACTTAATTTTGGTGGGGATGAAATCTTTATAAATACAGAAAATGATATCAAAGAATTTGCTCGTAGAATGCAAGAAAGAAACATTAAACCAGAATTAGAATGTTTTGAAAAAGGTCATGTGGATTTGGTATTAAGATTACATAAAAAAGGTTATATCCAAGGACCACTTCATTTTAGTTTTGTTTTAGGAGTTAATGGTGGTATGAGTGGCGAATTACGAGATTTTCTTTTTATGAAAGACTCTATTCCAAGTGATGCTACATATTCAGTTGCTGGAATTGGTCGCTTTGAAATGCCACTTGCTACTGCTGCAATTATTAGTGGTGGTCATGTTCGTGTAGGACTTGAAGATAATATTTATATTAAAAAAGGTGTTTTAGCCAAATCTAATGGTGAATTAGTAGAAAAAGTAGTTAGATTAGCTCATGAATTAGGTAGAGAAATTGCTAATCCAAATGAAGCAAGAAAAATTTTAGGAATAACTAAGGAGGAATAAAA
>DATCKO010000178.1:0-2867 GCA_036562215.1 Haloplasmataceae bacterium
ATTCTTATTTAATTTATTTTATAAAAAAAAGAGGTGTCTAAAACTAATGTTCAGACACCTAAATTAAAGTATTATCTCATAAATACCTTCATACTCAATCTGATATTTACTGATAATATCAAGGGTTTTGTCTTTATTTTCGAGCCCAGTGCACCAAGAAATTCCACAACTAGAAGAAAGAGATCTTGGAACGCTTATTAATCTACCACAAGTCTTATTCTCTTTACAAGCCTTCTCTAACGCCATAGCATCAGCAATAGTATGGAAGGTAATCACTAATTTAAGCTCTTTATTATTCATTTTACTCAATAACTACTTCATAATCATTGCCAACTTTAGTAGCAGTAGCTGTCTTTCCTTGAAGTGTCGCTACACCTTCGATATTGGCTTTTTGATGTGGTTCGCAGATTACTTTCACAGAGCTTTCTTTTTTTAAGGCTTCTTTAGTAAGAAGAATTGGTTCAGGACAAGCTAAACCTCTAACATCGATTTCTTTCATGTTATTCTCCTTTCCGTTTATTGAAGAATCCAATAATAAATAATAAAGCTATACAAATAAGAACAGCGATTTTTCCATTATCTGTAGCACCTTTATTGGCAACTGAAGCTAAACCGAAGTTATGACTGAATGCTGCTCCAGCAAACATACCTAATACAGTAACACCAGCATCAGATGAACCTTGACCAGTTAAAATTAATTGGCGAAGTGGGCATCCTCCAGCAAGTACAGCAGCAAAACCGACTACATACATACCAAGGATATTCCATAAATGGTCACTATGTGAAATTGGTTGACCATCCAAAGCAAAGTGGAAGTTGCCTGATGCAATATTATAAATAAGCATAACTACAAATAAGCCACCAATGATTATTAATAAGTTAAAGTTCTTAACAAGAATCGCATCTCTTATGCTTCCTGCAAAGCACATTCTTGATCTTTGTGCAATAGCTCCAAATAATAATCCAGCGATTAAACTAACAGTGACTGGTGCAAATAAACTTCCAGGTCCACTTGTACTTTGAGCAAGCAATGTAGTTGTTAAACTTAATACTAGGATAAATACTAATAAGAATGGAATAACAAAGCCATTCATATAATTTGTTTCATGAGCCTTACCTAAAGTATAACCTCTCTTTAACATTAAGACTCCAGTTGCAACACCAGCTACAAATCCGATTAAAGCAATATATGCGTTTAAATCGCCAGCTGACATTCTGATAATCATTCGTAATGGACAGCCTAAGAATACAAGAGCACCGATCATCATCATCATACCAAGAAGGAATCTAACTAATGGTGATGAACCAGCCTGAGCTCGATATTCTTTTGTCCCAATAGATAGAATTAAAGCTCCAAGTATCATACCGATGATCTCTGGTCTTACATATTGTACTACTCCAGCACTATGTAATTTTATAGCTCCAGCAATATCGCGAATAAAACATGCTATACAAATAGCCATGTTGCCAGGATTACCAAATATAGCTAGTGTCATAGCTATTAATCCACAGGCTAATCCAGCAAATAATAACATTAATTTGGTGTTAGATAGTATTTTTTTCATATTTTTCCTCCTAATCTTAATTACTCTGTGCTATTTTTTTTATAGCATCTATCGCAATAATTAATTCTTCTTCCGTATTATAATGAGAAAAACTAAACCTTACAGCACCTTGATGAACAGTACCAAGCGCTTCATGCATAAGTGGAGCACAATGCGCACCTGCCCTCGTCGCAATACCATAATGGATTAATAATTCATCACTTACTTCTGAAGAATCATTATTACCAATATTGATTGTGACAATAGGACAGCGATTTGGGGATGAAAAATCACCAAAAACTTTAACACTAGGAATCTTTTTCATCTCATTATAGAACATCCACATTAATTTTTGTTCTTTTTCTCTTATTGTATCAAGACCAATTTTTTCGATATATTGAATTGCTGCGTTTAATCCAGAAATACCATGTGCGTTTAAAGTGCCTGCTTCTAATGCGGTAGGCATAACATTAGGATGACTTTTATTATATGAATCAATACCACTTCCACCACTTTTTAAAGGCTTTAACTCTATTCCTTTTCTTACATAAATACCACCAGTCCCTTGAGGGCCTAGTAGTCCCTTATGACCTGTAAAACATAAAATATCGATATTCATCTTTTTAACATCGATAGGAATAATACCCGCTGTTTGTGATGCATCAACAATAAACACTATTCCATGTTTTTTTGTTATTTTACCGATTCTTTCAATATCAACTAGATTACCAGTTAAATTAGAACCATGGGTACACACAATGGCTTTAGTATTTGGTTTTATCCTATCCTCGATATCTTCATAAGATATATTACCTAATGGGTCACTTTTAATAATTGTTAATTCTACACCACGACTCTTCATTTCATAGAGAGGTCTTAGTACCGAATTATGTTCTAACATAGTTGTAATCACATGATCATTAGGTTTTAAAAGCCCTTTAATAGCGATATTTAAACTCTCGGTTGCATTACTGGTGAAAGCAATCTGTTTAGGGCTTTCACTTGAAAACAATCTTGAGAGCCTTTCCCTTGTTTCATAAATAATTCTTGCAGCGTCTAATGATGCATTGTTAATGCCCCGTCCGGCATTACCTAAAGAGTTCATAGCATATACTACAGCTTCGATGACTTCCTTAGGTTTGGGCATGGTTGTTGCTGCATTATCAAAATAAATCATTATCTCACCTATTCTAAGTCCTCATTAATAGTGTTAAGTAATTTAGTAGCTTGTGCTTTTAAAGTTAATAGATGATGATTGCCATTTATAATGTTTTCTAAATAACCTCTAGCTTTTTCTTTTTCACCATGATAATAGTAATAAAC
>DATCKO010000181.1:0-13617 GCA_036562215.1 Haloplasmataceae bacterium
CTTTATCTGTTATCTTTATATACCACGACTCAAAAAAGTTTTTTTTCTTTCTAGCCCCATGAAATCTATTAGGATCAAAAATTCTCTTAAGCATACCCACCCTCCTTGTTATTAATATTTTATTAAAAAATGATGTTATAAATGATAAAAAAATGAATCATCGATGATGATTCATTAAATATTTAATAATTTATTAAGTTCCTTTAACTCTGTATTGGTTAGATAACGCCACTCTCCAGTTTTTAAGTTACCAAGTTCTATATTCATTATTCTGATTCTTTTTAACTTTAACACTTTATAGTTAAAGACACTGCACATTCTTCTAATTTGTCTATTTAAACCTTGGGTTAAAATTATGTTAAAAACTCGTTCACTTATTTTTTTTATTTTACATGGCTTAGTAATTGTACCAAGAATTCTTACTCCTTTTGCCATATTTTCAAGAAACTCAGTAGTTATTGATTTATCAACTGTCACAAGATATTCTTTTTCATGGTTATTTTCGGCTCGTAAAATTTTATTGACTATATCGCCATTATTAGTTAATAAAATCAATCCTTCCGAGTCTTTATCTAATCTTCCAATATGAAAAATCCTTTCTTCATAATTAACAAAATCGACAATATTATTATTGATATTTTGATCAGTAGTACATATTATGCCAACTGGTTTATTTAATGCTATATAAATATGTTTTTTCTTAGGTTTTATCTCTATATCATTTACCTTAACAATATCTTCTTCATTAACGATACTTCCTAGTTCTGCGATTTTTCCATTTATTGTAACCATTTGATTTAGTATTAATCTATCTGCATCTCTTCGCGAACAGATACCTGATTCACTAATATATTTATTAATTCTCATTATATTCCTTCTTTGCTGTTAGTACTTCATTAATTATTATCTTTAAGCAATGATACTATTAATCATATATTATTTTAATTATTATTGGTAATTTATTCTATTAAAAATAGTCAAGTAATATTGTATGACTATTTTTAAATCTTGTAATTATTTAAACTATTTTTATCAATAGTTGCCATTGGAGCACCTATTGGTGAAATGTTTCACCATTTAGATGCTTTTGCCTAATATATCTCTTATATATATTCCATACAATTGACTCAATGTAACATGTTTTCTCTTTTCAATGTTGCCAGTAGACCTTACTCCACCGGTATTACTAATTGCGATATCAGCTCCTGTTGCTGCTAACATGACATTACAGTCCAATCATATAATTGACTTGTATAATATATCGTTTCTCCTGCAACTGCTAGGAAATCAGCACCTGAATTTTCATAACGTTTAACGGTTTTTTCAACTTCTAGGTCATAATTTGTACCAGCTGTATCAACGTTAATAATATCTAGAGAGTAGTCAGTTACATCCAAAGTATTCATATCAATATTTAAAAGCAATTTTAACAAAATACTTCCCATAACTACCTGCTTGAACTACTGGTAAATCAGTACCATCACCTCTAGAGATTACTTCTTTACTATATTGATGAAAATAACCATTAATCACTGCATCTACTAAATAATCACCATTTTCATCCCTTAAATAAGCAAGACTTGTATTATATCTTTCATCGTGGATACTCACTATTATGAGCTTTGTCATAAGAAATCGAACTATATACATTTCCCACATAACAAATTAATCCTACTTGAATTCCTTCTCTATTGATTATGGTTGAATCGAATACATTACCACCTTCTACGGTTAATAATGAATCAGTTTCAGCATCATAAATATTAGCATTTAATAAAGGAAAGTTAGCTTCACCATTATCGAGATTACCATCAAAATAATTGAGAATAACATCAATTCCCCAAGCAAATTCATGATTACCAATACCCATAGCATCAAACTGCATTTGATTCATTGCTTCTACTACAGATAAACCATAGGACATATTAGAGATAGCAGTACCTTGAAACATATCTCCATTAGCGATAAGAACTACATCATCTAAATCATTAGCATCTCTAATTCCATTTATTAGATAGGTCTATATTAGAGATTCCATTCATACCATAACTATCCTGTTCAATTTTGCCATGAAGATCATTAACTGATAAAATTGTTAAGTCAAGGAAATCATTAGTTTCAACAGCTTCTCTGACTTTAGTTACCAAAATATTTATATATTTTGAATAACTACCGCTCACAAATAACATAAATCTAGTGTTTAATGAAATAGCAAGGTTTACATAGCTACCATTTATGTAAATTGTTCCAGTAATTTCTAGATACTCACCAACCGTAAAATTAACAACATAACTATTAACATCACTTCCTTTAAGGACTTTATAGGATAAGTGAATTCTGATTTCGTAGATTTTTTTGTAAAGTTTGCATTTTTAAATTGTACAGTTCCACCACCATATATAGATGTAATACCTATTATTTTCCTATAAACATTGACATTTACATTAGGTTTAGTACCTGTATAATTGTAAATTAAATCAAAACCGTCGTATAATAAATATCCTGTTTTTGTTAGTACCTACTACTGTTGCCCAAATAGTATATTGATTTCCTAATTTTCTTTTTTTATCTTGCTAATTGTTAGATAGTTGCCATTATTATCTTCTGTAGTTTGATCTAATGTTGTTTTATCTTGTGTTTAATCTTTAGTGTTATTAAATAAGTCATTAATAAAATCGCAGCCTAATAACACAAAACTTAAAAGTAAAAGTGTTATTAGCATGTGAATTTTTTTTCTTCATCATGTACTCCTTACTACTAAAATATATACATATTCTATTTTTTTCTTAAAATCGCACTTATTACCAAATAACATGCTTTAAAATTATAACACATAATTTAAAAAGGAATCATGTTTTTTTACGATTCCTTTTTAAATTAATATTATTATAACTGATAATATTAAATTTCATAAAAAACATCATGTATAAATTTAAATATATCAAAGATAATATGATGAATAAATTTATTTTAAAAGTCCGTAAGACATATTGGTTTTCTTTCCATTTTAAATACTGTGTTAACAGCATCTAAATATGATAAATCTGATATCTTAGCGAGATTATAATAATACAATGACTTAAAGTCTACTACTCCCAATAACATTGATGAGAAATCAGCAATATCAAGTTTTATTTCTACATCATATTTTTTGTTGTCACTAGTCTTTGCATAGCCATCAATAAATTCAATTATAAAACTCTTGTCATTATCTTTTATGAAACTATCAGTTATTGATAATTTTAAGATTAAATTCTGGTTATTAAAATTATATTTTTTTAAATCATTAAAAATCCCAACTATATCAATAACTCGATACATTAATCCTACACCCTGTTTATTTGATTCATGATATACAGATGGTATAAGATTATTAGAATTATTTCTTGGATCATTAAGTAAAAAGTGAAAATTATCATCAAGGGTATTAATAATACAATGGCGAACTTGATCACTTTGTGAATTCAAAAATGCTAGGATTTGCGATAAAGCTTTACAATTTTCGTAAATTATACTATGTACTTTAATATCATTTATAAGAAAACTGGCATCATTGTTAAAGGTAAACATAAGATAGCCCTCAATCCTATCATTCTCTTTATATCCAATAATTTTTAGATTAGGATTATTAAAATACTCTTTAAACTCCCAATCATACATTTCTATCATACCATGAGTAACTTTTGCCACTCTATTATAACAATCACACATAGCTTGTGCATCATCAAGATTTAAGTAAGATAAACCTTGTTTATTACCTTTAGGGAAGCTTTCTGGTTTAATTACATATTGATTCATTTTTGTTCCATATCCAAATCCCATTTTCTTATAGAAATCTGGTCGAAATGGATAAAGTATCGCTAAATTGACACCTTGTTCTTTACTATGATTTAAGAAGTAAGTCACCAAATCTTTAGCTAATTTTTCCTTTTTGTGAAGTAAATCTACACCAATTGCTCCTACACCATTTACTTTCAATTTATGTCCATTATAATTCATGTTATATGAATAAATAATCATTTTCCCTAACAATGAACTATCTTCATATATTCCATAGAATTTCGCAAATGGATGTTTTTCTTGTAAGAATTTAAATCTATTAAGCAATCTTTCTTTATATTCTTCTGTGACTTTATATGCTGGATAAGAATTAATATATATGTTTACTACCTCTTTTAAATGTTCATCCGGTATTAATTTAATAGTTCTCATATTTCTCTCCTTAATTATTACTTTAATTAGAATACTACACACATTTCAAGACTAATTATAACTTACTACATTGTTTTTGTATATAAAAATTAACCCATAGAGGCTTATGTTCCATAATATTTTAAAATTAATACTTAATATTTTTTTGCACTTAATAGAGCCGGTCAATATATAGTGACCTCTTTTTTATATGTCTAAAATAATTATTGATTTGTAGGCATTTAATTAATGAAATAAAAGAATACCTTATAATAGATATTCTTTTCTCCATTGTTATACTTTACTTATGATACGGTTCATTGCGAATAATTTTAAAAGCTCTATATATTTGTTCAAGTAAGATTAATCTCATTAATTGATGAGGAAATGTCATTTTAGAAAAGGATTGAATAACATTAGCCCTATTAATAACAATATTTGCTAAACCATTTGAGCCACCAATTATAAAAGTTAAGTCTTTTCCATTATATGTCATATGTTCATTAAAAAAATCGGCAAATTCTTCACTAGTCAATTGTTTTCCTTCTATTGCTAGAGCTATTACATAATCATCTATAGTTATTTTAGAAAGTATTTTTTCACCTTCAATTTTTTTAACGTTTTCTAATTCATTAAATGATAAATTTTCTTTTGCCTTTTCATCTGGTATTTCTATTATCTCCATTTTTATATATGGTTTTAGTCTCATTAAATACTCATTTATTCCATCTACTAAGTATTTTTCTTTAATCTTGCCAACAGCAATAATCTTAATCTTCATGTCATCACCATTTATATAGTTGTCGTTTCACTTAAATCATATTGTTTTGTTATTATAAATCTTATATTTTTATATAAGCAACGAGCAAACATCTCTTTCACTGTAAGCATTAATAGATCAATACTATTAGCTTCTTCACTAATATGTGCTAAATATATGACTTTCGTTTTTTCATTTACTATTCTTAATAAAGTATTTAAGGCATCTTCATTACATAGATGGCCTTTATCACCTAGAATTCTTTGTATTAAAGACCAAGGACGATTCGTAGTCATTAACATTTCAATATTATGATTAGTTTCAAATATATAAATATCAGCACCTTTTATTTTATCTTCTGTTTCTTGACTGATAAAACCAGTATCAGTAATATATACTAACTTTTTATCATCATCAACAAAAATATAACCAAATGGTTCTAAAGCATCATGTGAGACGTTAAACGGTGTAATAAGTGTGGAATTCAATAATATTGTTTCATCACTATTTACAATATTAAAATACTCATAGGTAATACCTATCTTTTTATACGATACAATAGCTTGATATGTTCCGTGACTTAATACAATATGAATTTTATGATGTTTAATTACCATTTCCAATCCTAAGATATGATCTATATGTTCATGAGTAATAAATATCGCATCGATGTCTTCAATATTAACATTTACTTCGTTTAAACGTTTAATTAAAGTACGATATCTTATACCAACATCAATGAGAAATTTATTATTATTGGTTTCAATTAAGGTACAATTTCCCTTACTTCCACTTGCTAATACTGTTACTTTCATTATTATCACATCCTCACATCAATCTATTTTATCATATTTTGCTAAATATTTAAAATAAAATAAAAAAGCATTAAGATGCTTTTTTATCCAATGTATTCTAGACCACCCATATATGGACGTAGAACTTTTGGTATTAAAATTCTACCATCTTCTTGTTGATAGTTTTCTACTATCGCTGCCCAAGTACGTCCGATTGCTAATCCTGAACCATTTAATGTATGAACAAATTCTGGTTTAGACTTTGGTGTACGTCTAAATTTAATGTTTGCTCGTCTTGCTTGGTAATCTTCAAAATTACTACAAGAAGAAATTTCTTTGTAACTATTATAAGAAGGTAACCAAACTTCTAAATCGTAGGTTTTAGCGGAACTGAAACCTAAATCACCAGCACATAACTCTTCAACACGATATGGTAATTCAAGTAATTGTAAAATCCTTTCAGCATCTCTAGTTAGTTGTTCTAATACATCGTATGATTCTTCTGGTTTACAGAATTTAACTAATTCTACTTTGTTAAATTGGTGTAAACGAATAATACCTCTTGTATCTCTACCTGCGGAACCTGCTTCTTGTCTAAAGCATGGTGTATAGGCACAATAAGATATCGGTAAATTCTCAGCATCCAAAATTTCATCACGAAGAAAATTAGTAACTGGAACTTCTGCAGTTGGTACTAGAAAGTAATTAGTATTATTAAACAGTTTAAATGCATCATCTTCAAATTTAGGTAATTGACCTGTACCTATCATACATTCTCGATTAACAATTACTGGTGGTAGCAATTCTTGGTAATGATGTTCATTAGTATGAACATCCAACATAAAAGATATCAGAGCTCTTTCTAATTTAGCCCCTAAATTCTTATAAACGACAAAGCGAGATCCAGAAATTTTAGTAGCTCGATCAAAATCGATTAAATCTAACTTTTCTGCTAATTCCCAATGTGAAAGTGGTTTAAATGTAAAGTTTGGCACATTACCTACTTTACGTACCTCTTTATTATCAGCTTCCGATGTTCCACGTGGAACATTTTTATTTGGTAAATTAGGTGTCATTAATAAAAGCTGTTGGATCTTTTCATCAATTTGGCGTAATCTATCATCTAAGTTTTTAATTTTTTCAGTATCTAAATCCATCTCTTCAAGTAAAGGTTGTATATCTTTATTTTCTCTTTTATATTGTCCTATCAATTTTGATACATTATTTTTCTCAGCTTTTAATTTTTCAACTTCAACAATAATTTCTCTTCTTTCTTCATCCAATTTGAGAAAATTATGCAAATAACTAAAATCTCCATTTCTTAATTCTAATCTTTCTTTAACTTCCTGAAAGTTTTCTCTGATGTACTTAGCGTCTAACATAGTATTCCTCCTTTTTATAAATATATAAAAAAACTCATCCCAAATAAGGGACGAGTTTACCCGCGTTGCCACCCTAGTTAGAGTATTACTCTCAACTTTTATAAGATAACGGTTTAACCGAAAATGCTTTTCACATTTTGCTCAAAGGTAGATTCATAATACTATTACGTCAGTTTACACCAACCACTGACTCTCTTAAGTAAATCATATTACTACTATTCCTTATCAACGCTTTAATATTATAATCTATTTTATGACTCTTTAATATATTTGTCAACCATATTAAGGAAATATTTACCAATTTTAAGATCATCTGTTAATTCAGGATGGAAAGAAGTGGCTAATATATTATTTTGTCTTACAGCAACAATTACATCTTGATGTTTTCCAAGTACTTCTACTTCATCACTAGCTACTTCTATATAAGGTGCTCTAATATATACACCTTCGACATCACCAATACCTTTAATATTAACAACTTCTTCAAAACTTGCTATTTGCCTTCCAAAGGCATTTCTTTTTAGTCTGACATTTAAAACTCCAATATGTGTTGGATAACCAACATTCTCTTTAGCTAATAGTACCATTCCTGCACATGTTCCAAAAACACACTTTTTAGAACAGAAATCTTTTAACTTATCCATAAAATTGTTACGGTCAATTAGTCTACGCATTGCTGTACTTTCTCCACCAGGAAGTACTAATCCATCAACTTCATCTAATTGATCAGGATTTTTAATAAGAACAGTCTCTACACCTAATTTACTAAAATATTTTTGATGATCTAAGTATGAGCCTTGAAGAGCTAATATTCCTATTTTCATATTACCACACTCTCATTTTTTTATTCATTTATATTATAAATATTTTTATGTATTTAATGTTCTACGTGGAACAATAAAAATAAATAATCTAGTGAAAAGAAGATAAAGAATTATCCTTATCTTCTTACCAACCACGTTCTGACATACGATCTTTCATTTCTAATTTCGTTATATCGATACCTTTCATTGGTTCTCCTAAACCTTTAGAAAGTTCAGCAATTTTATGATAATCCTGATAATAAGTTGTCGCTTCAACTATGGCTTTAGCAAATTTTTCTGGGTTCTTAGATTTAAATATTCCAGAACCAACAAATACTCCATCAGCACCTAAATGCATCATTAACGCTGCATCAGCAGGAGTTGCTACTCCACCAGCTGCAAAATTAACAACCGGTAATTTTCCTAATTTCTTGATTTCTAATAAAATATGATATGGTGCACCCAATTCCTTAGCATAAGTCATTAGTTCATCTTCACTCATACTAACAACTTTACGAACTTGGCCCATAACGATTCGCATATGACGAACAGCTTCAACAATATTACCAGTACCTGGTTCACCTTTTGTACGAATCATAGAAGCACCTTCTGCAATTCTGCGAGCTGCTTCTCCTAAATCTCTTGCTCCACAAACGAAAGGCACAGTAAATTCTTTCTTATTAATATGGAACATTTCATCAGCAGGCGTTAAAACTTCGGACTCATCAATATAATCAACGCCTAAAGCTTCTAATGCTCTAGCCTCTACAATATGACCAATACGACATTTAGCCATAACAGGAATAGAAACAGCATTCATTACCTCTTCAATTATTGTTGGGTCAGCCATCCGAGCTACACCACCAGCAGCTCTTATATCAGCTGGAACTCTTTCCAACGCCATAACAGCAACTGCTCCAGCTTGTTCTGCGATTTTTGCTTGCTCAGCATTTACAACGTCCATTATGACGCCACCTTTTTGCATTTCAGCCATACCGCGTTTAACTCTTTCAGTACCAATATTTTTCATTATAAAAACCTCCTTATATATTACGTTAAATATTTTCTTCGTTATTCTCACTAGGGATTATTGCGACACTTGCAACTAATTGATCCTCTTTAAGGTTTATTAATTTAACCCCTAATGTTGCTCTACCCGTAATTGAAATTTGGGATATAGGTAATCTAATTATCATACCTTTAGTAGTAACAATGAGTACGTCTTGGCTTTCTTTCTTTACAGCTCTTAACGATACTAGTTTACCATTTTTTTCGGTTATATTAATAGTCTTTACACCTTTACCACCGCGACTAGTTAAACGGTAGTCAGAAATTGGTGTTAACTTACCATATCCTAATTCACTAACTGAAAGTACATAGTCTTTATCTTTATCGATAACATCCATACCTACTACAGTTTCATTATCAGAAATATTAATTCCTTTTACACCAGTAGCGGTTCTACCCATAGCACGTACTTCATTTTCATTAAAACGAACTAATTTACCACTTGATGAACCAATGATTACTTCACTATTACCATCAGTTAAACGAACATTTAATAGCTCATCGCCTTCATTTATACTGATAGCTCTTATACCAGAACTTCTAATATTAGCAAATAAATCTAATTGAGTACGTTTAACTATACCAGATTTAGTAGCAAACATTAAAAACATGTTAGGATCATATTCTTTGATGGCAATTATACTATTTAGCTTTTCACCATCTTCAAAGTTTAATAGATTAATAATTGCCATACCTTTAGCATTTCTGCCATATTCAGGGAAAGTAAATCCACGTAATCTATAGACTTTTCCAAAATTACTAAAAACTAATATATAATGATGTGTTGATGTATAAATCATATGTTCAACATAATCATCTTCATAGGTATTTAATCCCTTAATACCAACACCACCACGGTTTTGAATTTTATAGGTATCAACAGGAATTCGTTTTACATAACCTCTACTAGTGACAGTAATAATAATATCTTGAACAGGAATTAAGTCTTCATCTTCAATATCATAGTCGTTTGTGGCTACTATTTCTGTTTTTCTTTTATCAGAGTATTTCTCTCTTATATCTCTTAGTTCTTCTTTTACAATCTCTAGAACTTTTTTCTCATCAGCTAATATAGCCTTAAACTCAGCAATTTGTACTAATAAATTATGTAATTCAAGTTCAATTTTATGACGTTCTAATCCTGTTAACCTTTTTAATCGCATATCAACAATGGCTTTAGCTTGGATGTCAGTAAATGAATACTCTTTAATTAAGTTATTAATAGCATCATTTTCATCATTTGAACCTTTGATAATGTCAATAATTCTATCTATATTATCAAGAGCCTTTTGAAAGCCCTCTAAAATATGCGCCCGTTCTTCAGCTTTCGCTAAATCGAACTTTGTACGTCTTACAATAATGTCTTCTTGATGTTTTAAATAACTATGTAAAATTTGCTTTAAACTAAGTACTTTAGGTTGGTTATCTAGTAAGGCTAACATATTAACACTATAAGTACTTTGAAGGGAAGTAAACTTAAACAAATTATTTAAAATAACCTCAGGATTAACATCTCTTCTTAACTCTATTACAATCCGCATACCATTACGATTAGACTCATCACGTAAATCGGTAATGCCATCAATTTTTTTATCTTTTACTAAATCAGCTATTCGTTCAATTAAACGTGCTTTATTTACTTGATAAGGAATTTCGGTAATAATAATATTGGGTTTTTTATTATGTTCAATAATATCATATTTAGCTCGAACAATAATGGAACCACGGCCAAACTCGTAAGCCCTTCTAATACCATTCTTACCTAAAATTGTACCTCCTGTAGGAAAATCAGGACCAGGAATATGTTCCATTAAATCAGCCACAGAAATTTCTGGATCATCGGCCAAGGCTAATACTCCATCAATAATCTCGCCAAGATTATGAGGGGGTATACTAGTTGCCATACCTACTGCAATTCCTGTTGAACCATTTACAAGAAGATTGGGAAAACGAGCTGGTAAAACAACTGGTTCTCGTTCTGTACCATCATAGTTATCCCGAAAATCAATTGTATCTTTATTTATATCTCTTAATAGTTCCATGGCCATCTTAGACATTCTTGCTTCGGTATATCGCATGTGAGCTGCTCCATCACCATCAACAGAACCAAAGTTCCCATGACCATCAACTAATAAATATCGATAGTTAAAATCTTGAGCCATTCTTACCATTGCTTCATAAATGGAAGAGTCACCATGAGGATGATATTTACCCATTACATCCCCTACAATACGTGCAGACTTTTTATATGGTTTATCACTATGATTTCCTAATTCATACATTCCATATAAAATACGTCTTTGTACTGGCTTTAATCCATCTCTTACATCTGGTAAAGCTCTGGAAACTATAACACTCATTGAATAATCAAGGAATGAAGTTTTCATTTCACGACTTATATTAGCTTCTTTGATATTTTCTTTTTCTTGTTTAACATTATTCACATTATCACCCCTTTATATTCAAACTAAATATCAAGGTTTTGAACATACCGAGCATTTTGTTGAATAAACTCTCGTCTAGGTTCAACATCTTCACCCATTAATCTCTCAAACACTTGTTCTGCTTCGTATGCATCCTCTATATATACTTTTATCAAAGTTCTATATTTCGGGTCCATGGTCGTTTCCCATAATTGGTCAGGATTCATTTCTCCTAATCCTTTATATCTTTGTAAAGTTGGTTTTGGACCATCACTAAATTCTTCTAAAATACTATTTAATTCAGCATCGGAATAAGCATAAAGGATTTTCTTGTTTTGTTGTATTTTATATAGCGGTGGTTGGGCAAAATAAATATATCCCTTTTCTATTAATTGACGCATAAATCTAAAGAAGAATGTTAATAATAAAGTTCTAATATGGGCACCATCAACATCAGCATCAGTCATTATAATGATTTTATGATATCTAGCTTGTGTAATGTCAAAATGCTCACCTATGCCAGTACCTATGGCTTGAATAAGGGATAATATTTCTTTATTATTAAGAATTTTATTTAAATGGGCTTTTTCGACATTTAATACTTTACCTCTTAAAGGTAATATTGCTTGAAATTCACTGTCTCGTCCTTGCTTAGCACTACCACCTGCAGAGTCTCCTTCCACTATATATAATTCGGACAAAGCAGGGTCTTTAGAACGACAATCAGCTAATTTAGAAGCAAATCCTAATGAATCTAATGGAGATTTTCTTCTTGTCATTTCACGGGCTTTACGAGCTGCCTCACGAGCATGCATAGCCCCAATAGCTTTTTCAATAATCATTTTAGCATCTGTAGGATGGTCGATAAAAAATTTCTCTAATCCTTCAGATAATACAGAATCAGTTATTTTTCTAACTTCTGGATTACCTAATTTACCTTTAGTCTGTCCTTCAAATTGTGGATTAGAATGTTTACAAGAGATAATCGCAGTTAATCCTTCTTTTACATCATCAGAAGTTAAGGATTCATCCTTTTTAAACATGCCTTTGTCTTTGGCAAACTTATTAATTGTCCTAGTCAAAGCTGTTCGGAACCCTACTTCATGAGTACCACCATTCTCATTAAATATGTTATTGGTAAAAGCATAAATCTTGGTATTATAATCTTTAGTATACTGTAACGCTACTTCAACAGAGATATTATCGTAATGATCATTTACTGTTTTTACTGTCTTTTCGCCACTTATAAATATTACTTCATTATTAATTGGTTCCTTACCTTTATTTAAAAACTTAACATATTCAATTATTCCACCATGATACACAAATGATTCTTTGCGAACTTCATCACGATGATCTTCTATGGTAATAGTTAAACCTTTATTGAGAAAAGCTAATTGTCTTATTCGATCTCTTAATGTAATATAATCAAACATTATAGTTTCAGTGAATATTTCAGAATCTGGTTTAAAAGTAATGATTGTTCCACTTTCTTTAGTTTCACCAATCACATTTAAAGGAGTTTTAGGTACTCCCTTTTCATAAGTTTGCTTATAAATTTTACCATTTACATGAATTTCTACAGTTAAAAATTCTGATAAAGCATTAACAACAGAAGAACCAACACCATGAAGCCCTCCTGATACCTTATATCCTCCACCCCCAAATTTACCTCCAGCATGTAAAACAGTTAATATGGTTTCTACAGCTGGTTTTTTAGTTATAGGGTGAATATCTACAGGGATACCTCTTCCATTATCTTTTACCGATACTATATCATCTTTTAATAATTTAACTTCTATTTTATCACAATAACCTGCTAAAGCTTCGTCAACAGAGTTATCGATTATTTCCCATACTAAATGATGTAAGCCACTTTCTCCCGTTGAACCTATATACATTCCTGGTCTTTTACGAACAGCTTCTAATCCTTCTAGAACTTGTATTTGACTGGCATTATAACTACTACTTTCCATTTTAATCACCTTCTTTTCTTATAATTCTAGCATTATTGATATAAAAAATATCCGCTTTTTTAATTAAATCTTCTTTTATACCAGACAAGCTTGTGGTTGTAATAAAAGTTTGTACCCTAGATTCAATACAATCTAATAATTGACTTTGTCTAATATCGTCTAATTCTGATAAAACATCATCTAATAAGACAATGGGATAATAATTAGTTTCCTCTTTAAT
>DATCKO010000183.1:0-5703 GCA_036562215.1 Haloplasmataceae bacterium
ATGTCGGTACTGTGAATGCTAATAATCAATATCATGGTTTAGGAACTTTATATGATAAACAAACTAATAAGATAATTTATGTAGGTACCTTTAATAATGGTAAGTATCATGGTGTTGGTGGAAAGTTTTATGACGAAAATGGAGAATACATCGGTGGATTTAAAGATGGAGTTCGTAGTTGTTATGGTGTAAGTTATGATAAAAACAACAAAGTAATCTACCATGGTCAATGGGCTAATAATAAATATCATGGATATGGTACTTTATATAATAGTCAGCAAAAAATCGAATATAAAGGAAATTTCAAAAATGGTGAAAAATGGCCAGGACCATTAGATGATGTTTTAAATGATCTTACCGAACTTAAAGCTAATCAAATTATTGAGGAATATGTAAAAAAAGGCATACCAGTATTTATAAGTAAAGATGCTTTAAGTGATCCTTATAGTACGATTTATAAGAAATTTCATGCTTTAAATAATGATTATCAAAATGTCTTTATATTAGATGATGAAACTAACGATTTTGATTTTTATGATACCTTATCAATAATGAAGATTACAGAAATATTATCAGAGAAACCAAACATTGAATTTAAACAAAAACCTGATGATCAAACTGAACCATATAGTGTTAATTCGCCAATAACTTTTAGTTTTAATCTTGTTAATAAAGATAGCGCGATATTAGAGTTTTATCTAGATGTTAATCAAGATGAAGTCTTTAGTGATGCTGAACTAGTTCATGCAACGATGTTAAAAAGAGGTCATAATAGCTTTAGTTTTTCCATCCCAGATGTTTATACTCAGATTTTGAAATATAAAATAGTAGTTAGAGATGGTAACAAATCTTCATTATATGATGGATCCTTTAAGGTAAGTGGGAAAACAGCAGATATTAAGGTGTTGAATATTGTTTCTGATAATCGTGAGTTATTCCCGAATGAATTATATAATGGTGATTATAACATAATCGTTGATACTTGTTTAGCTAAAGATTTTAAGAGTAATGATAATGGTAATAAAAATGGCAAAGGTAAAGATTGGTCTTGTTCACATAAGACAGTAATGGATAAATATGATGTTATTATGTTAAGTCAAGGTATTTATAATGATTCATTGAATGAGCCAGCATTACGAGCCATACAAGAACAGTTACAAAATAATAAACCATTTATCTTTACTAGTAACGTAACAAAGGGTCATCATAAATGGATGACATATTATCGTGACTATATTGGATTAACCAATTACCATACCGATATTTATCAATTAAACAATAAACTGGAAAAACTCCAAATTGTAAATGATAGTAATTATAATCTATATCCATTTAATATGTATAATGAGGAGTTAGCAATTCCATATTTAAATCCTACTTCTAATGAAGCATATCAATTAAATCTTGAATTAGATACTGTCATACCACTAATGAATATGTATAATACAAATACAATGTATGATAGATTCGATTCATATAATAATTATTACTTTACGAAAAATAATAATGTTGTATATTTAAATGTAGGTTATGATTTATCTAAGCAATATAAAGAAGTAGAAAAGAAGTTACTAATAAATGCGATAGTTAATTTATATGTAGAAAACAAGGCTAAAGAACAAGAAATAGAAGGAAACTTCTTTATTAATGTCAATAATCCATTTGCTAATCAGTTAATTGATATTAATGATAACATCGAGTTTAGTTTTAATTTGATAGGTAAGGTATCAGGTAGTTACAATTACTTAGTAAAAATCAATGGTGAAGATGCATTTTATGGTACATTAAATAATTATGAAATCAAAGAAATTAGTTTTAATGTTAATGAATATATCACATTAGAAGAACTAGTTGAACCACTAGATGTTAAAATAGAAGTATCAAGTGGACAATCAGAAACTAAGTCTTATGTGTTTACTGTTTTTGTTACTAATTTAGAACTATATAAAGTTATGGAACCAACATTTACGGATTATATCTTTATCCCATATGGTAGAAGTATCGATTTAAGAGACAAGTTTATCTTTAGTGAATTAGTAATCAGAACACTTGATTTTACTATAATCAGTAATAACGAATTATTCCAATTAGATGGGTATATCTTAACACCTAAAGATGTTGGAAATGGAAAATTAAATGTATCAGCAGAAGATATTTTAGGTAATTATTATAGTTATAACTTTGATGTTATCACATATGAACCTATTAGTGAGATTAATCTCGATGATATAATAATTGCGAAAAATCAAACTATTAATTTACCATTTAATGTAAATACAAGAAGTATTCAATATAGTTTGGTTTCGGGATCAAATGTTGTAACGATTACGCGTGACGGAAATAACTTAGTTCTAAAAGGAAATAACATTGGTGAAGGTGTGTATCGCTTTTATGGTTATGATATTTTTGGACATATTGTAGAAAAAGAGATTACCATAACTGTTAGATATCCTAATGATATCATCTTTAATACACCAATTATTAATGTTTTCATTGAAGATGTTATAACTCTCGATTATTTCCGTAATTTAATTACCATTTATAATAATGATTATACTATTTCAGATGTCAAATTTACTTCTGATAATGAAGACATTCTTAGTATTGAAGATGAAGAAGTAATCTTAAATAATATTGGTACAGTTACAGTAAAAGCTAGCTTACCAAATGGTCAAGAGACAGCCATTCGAGTAAATATCTATAATATAATTGGTAATAATACGAAGTTTAGAGATGACCTAGGTGCTCCAGTAAAGATTTATACCGAAATTACCCAATACTTAAAGAATTATATCATCTTAGATCCTAAAAACTTACCAATTGATAACCTAAGAATGTACTTCACAATAACTAATATAAATACTGGAGAAGTATTAGTTGATAATGAAAATTTAAGTGAATTTGTCTTCACTGAAGCTGGAAATTATCGAATTGAAGTAAGAATTGAGCAATATAATAATGAAGGTAATTTAATTAAAGAATTAAATAATATTAGTAAAAATATTATCGTATATGACAAAATTGATCCAAATGAAGATCAAGGTAATAATTCACATTAACAATAAAAAGGGTTGATAATTCAACCCTTTATCTTTTGGTACTAATAATCGTTTTTTCAAAAAAATAGTTAAATTGCTTATTTATAGGTAAACCCTTTTTTTGGGCTTTTAGTATATCGGTACTATAATTTATCACAAATCTTGATTGTAGAAAATTATCATCTTTTTCAAATATAAAAGTTAACTTTGGAGATGAAGTATCATTATAAACCCTACCTCTAAAAGAGTTAATCAATAAGCCAATGGAATCTGTCTTAGTAATGTATTCATTTTCTTTAATGATTATTTCACCATTAATATCTAGTTCACGATTGGAATTATCGTTACTAAAAATTCCTCCTTCAATTACTAGATATGAATTAATAGTATATATTTCCATGCTACTATTAGTATAGAAGAAACCTTTGATTGTCGGTTTAAAGGTTAAACCATCATCAGTCAATTGAATACCATCAAAAGTGTTTACAAATTCATTGATTTTGGAAAATTTCAGTTTATCTTTCGTTAACAATACTAATTGAGTAGAATTGGTATTTTCTGTGTTAATACTAGCATTATGCACTAAACCTTCACCTAAAGCATATATCGTACTATTAATGTTAATATTACCTGAGATAGTGACATTACCTGTTACTAAGAAGTTAGCATCAATATTAATAGCTTGGTTATTATCGTAATTATTGAATAGTAAGTCACCATCAACTATTATCCAGTGATCTCTGAAGGATAAATCAGTTTCAACTCGGACATCATTAGCAATAAGTACCGGTTTCTTTATGGAATCATTTATTTCATTATAATCTGTTACTTGAATGATAAGATCATCGCTAACAAGCTGTGGTAATAGATGTGAAAGTTTATCTTTAATAGGTTCATCTCTATCGATATCAGGATAAAGATTGAGGTTTTCTTTTTGTATGATATCATTTTTTATATAATATAGAAAGGACTCGTCAAAATCAACTTCTAAAAATCGATTATAATACTGCATAGTTATAGGCCTTTCACTTACTTCATATAGAACATCTAAGGGATTAGAAATAAACTGATTCTTAATAAAGGTATCGTTTTCAATTATAAAACAGTTTCCGGTGTCATAACAGGATAAAATATCATGATGTGAGGATTGGAAATAAATGGAGTATTCAGGATTTATCGTAAATAGGGAAGTTGGTACATCATGATATAAAGTAGTATCTAATATATAATTTGTGGTATCAGCTAAATATAAATGACGATTGACATAGATATCACCATTTACATAAGCACCACCATTAATATTAACATCAGTGTTTGAACCTAAAGCAAAGAATAAAAAGGAAGGCATAACTGATAAAAAAAGTTTTCTTTGGGCTATTACCTTATCACCACTATAACTTATTAAAAACTCATAAGAATATTGATTTTCATCTAGGGAGTATAATGGTGTAATTGTTACTTTGTATTTATTCTCAATTATCTTAAAAAAATTATGGTATATATCATCGATAATATCACTTAGATAATTTTCTTTCTTATTGTTTAATTTTTCAAAGTAAGTAGTTATTTCATTAGATGCTGCTTCAACCTGGGATTTTGCATAAGCAGATTCTATTACCGTTTTAACTTGATCATCGGACCATTTCGAACGGGTTAAGGTAATATTAGATAAAGTAGCAACAAGAATCATCAGTAAGGTGATTACCCCTAAAGCATAGACTAAGATATAACCTTTTTTATTTTTCATACTAATCACTTCCCAGAAAATGAAAGACGGTTTAAGTATTCTGAATGTTTAGATTGCTTACCATTAGCATTTTCTTTATATAATGATAATTTAACTACTAAGGTAAATTGTTGACAGTATTCGGGATTTTCAATATTACATTCATAATAAATTTGTGAACGTAAGGAATCGACATAAAAGTTGTCACTATTAAGTTTTAAACTATTAAGTAAAACATTATGTTGATAATTATTAATATATAGATTATTATTCCTATCAATAACAATCCTTAATCTTTTATCGACATTTTCTTCTTTAAGTAGTCCATCTTCATCAATTATCCATTCTTTTTTGTCTACTAATTCCACACAATATGTTACATCGTCATTTAGACAGGAGATAATGTATTCTGGAGAAAAAGAATTGATTCGATTGATTAAACTACTCATTATGATACTTGCTTCGGTATCTAATGCTCCTTGCCCTTTTACATTATCATGACTTTTAATCGCTAAAATCATAGTATTAGTTAGTAGTGTTACGACAATGCCAATTATAGCTATATAAGCTATTACTTCCATCAAGGTTATACCTTGCTTATTTTTTATCATCTCGTAACTACCCCCCTTAGAATTACATCATAGCGAGGATGGATTGCTGACTTTACGACCACAATAACAGTTAAAACATCTTGATTACTAGGATACTCACTAGGATTTATATTATCATAATAATCTAAGATTTCATTCAGATTTTTGGTTTTAATATAACTAAAAACATTAGGACTGTAATAAGGAAATAAATAGACATATAAATTATCTTGCGAATACTTTTTATTATTTATAGTCGGTTCAAAAATATCACAGGAAAATAAGTGAGAATAATCAGTTTTACAATTTTCTACACTTAATAAAAAAGACTTGTTTTCACCTAATAAGT
>DATCKO010000185.1:0-7393 GCA_036562215.1 Haloplasmataceae bacterium
CTACTGCCACTTTATTACCAAAGACTTGTGTTAAATTCTTTATTTCTATCATTTCCTTAGCCTCCTTTAATACTCAATCTTTTTATTAAATAAATATAGGGCTAATAGTATATAAGATATACCAACAAGCAAATCGACACCAAGAGATAATAAAAGATTTCTTGTACTAGTAACAATAAGTGCTTCTGCTCCTTCAATTGAGATGGTAACAATCGTTGGTATCGTTGCCATAATGAAATAGAAGATTATTAATATTATAATCATTAACCATGCTTTACCTTTTTTTCGGAAGGAATAATACAAAGCTGTAGCTAAGGTAATAACTCCTGTAATCCCTAAAGAAAAAGTTTCTGATATAAAAGCAATAATCTTATCTTCAATATTGTCAAAAAGTGGTTGATTAGTTAGGTCAGCCATAAGAAAAGAAGATCCTGTTGAAATAAGTGCAAAAAAGCCTTGAATGATAAAGATAAACAATAACTTTGGTAAAAACCACATAAAAATAGATTGTGGTGTAAAAATGGTGTAGTGTACCCGATTTTTTCCCAAATCATTCTTTAAAACTAAATATATTAATACGATTGGTGATATGGAAGATAGTAATGCGACTACCATTGTAGCCAAACTCCAAATACCAATTAATATCGCATAAGTCATTTCAGATATTTCATTATATTTAAGAAATAAGTAGATACTACTGATTACAATAAATAATCCTAATGTGATAAAAAATAATGTTAAAAATAGTGATTTATGAAATTTCCATTCCTTTTTAAAATTTAAGGCAAACATTAGAACCTCCTAATTATACTTAATTTATACTGTGACTTTCTTTATCTTTAACTAATTGATTAATATTGATAGTTGGTAAAAATAATGGCGGTAAATTACAAACCATTAAAACATTCGATACTATCATACGAATATAAGGATATAAAATATCTAACATTTTTTGTTCAATTAACTCTCTACTATTATCTTCTTCAATATTAACATCTTGATACTGGAATATTCCACTAGTAACAAAGGACAATTTAAAAGGATAGTTATCGTTTTCCGCATTATCAAATAATTTAACACTTATATTAATACGAACCCGATTATTTTCAAGATAAGTACAATTTTTAGTAAATTTCATGTCTAAATTAATTTTTCCACCTTTAAAATAATCATTTTTAGAAAAATTTAATTCTCTTACAGAATAACCTAAAAAACTTATTGTACTATTCATTTTCATCCCTCACTTTAATTTAAATTATATCATAAACAAAGGTACTTTTAAATAAATGGTTAAAAATAAAAAAAATAAGTCCTTAGATGTTTAAACTAAGGACTTGTACCATCTTTATTCAACCGTTACACTCTTAGCTAAATTTCTTGGTTTGTCAATATCAAGATTGCGATGTAAAGCAGCATAATAAGCTAAAAATTGAGCTGGAATAATGGTAACTAATGGTGTTAATAATTGATGTACATCATCAATAACTATCTCGTCACTATCTGCACTAAGCGATTTTAGGGAAATAATTACGGTCTTCGCACCACGAGCTTGAACTTCTTTGACATTCGAACGGGTATTTAAATTAGTTTTTTCTTGTGCAATAATCGCAATAACTGGTGTATCTTTTTCAATAAGGGCAATAGTTCCATGTTTTAACTCTCCTGAGGCAAATCCTTCAGTTTGAATATATGATATTTCTTTAAGTTTTAGTGCTGCTTCAAGAGCTACATAATAATCCATTGCTCTTCCAATATAGAAGGCATTATGTTTAATAAATAAATCTTGAGCAATTTTTTCATATAATTCTTTATTATCACATAAAGACTCCATGACATTAGCGACAATTGCTAATTCATGTTTTAAATCTAAAGCATTACTATTACCAACAACGTGAGCTAAGATAGCTAAAACCGCAATTTGGGCGGTATAAGCTTTTGTAGATGCTACCGCAATTTCAGGTCCAGCATATAGTAATAATTGATAATCGGTTTCACGATACAATGTTGAGCCTTCAACATTAGTAATAGCTAGCGATTTATAACCTAACTCTTTAATTTTCACTAAACAAGCTCGGCTGTCCGCTGTTTCACCTGATTGTGAAATAAAAATAAAAAGTGGTTTTTGACTAATAATTGGCATATTATAAACAAACTCACTAGCAATATGTACTTCAACTGGTATACAAGCGAGTTTTTCAATAAGTTGCTTACCAACTAATCCTGCATGATAACTAGTACCTGCGGCTATAATATATAACCTATCACTTGATTTCACCACATCAATTATTTCTTTATCAATTACTAATTCATCATTTATTTGATATTTTTGAATTATTTTTCGAATCACGAAAGGTTGTTCTTCAATTTCTTTCAACATATAATGCGAATATGTGCCTTTACTGATATCACTTGGGTCAAGTTTACTTTCAAATATCGAACGGTTCATTTTATTCCCATTTATATCAAATATTTCTATTTTATCTTTCGTAATAAGCGCATATTCTAAATCTTTCAATTCATAAAATTGATTAGTTTCCTTAATCATCGCCATAGCATCTGAAGCAACTATATTAAAGCCACACCCTTTACCTATTAATAGAGGTGATTTATTTTTAACAACGTATAAGATATGGGAATTTTCCTTATCTAAGATGGCCAAAGCATAAGAACCATGTAAATTTTTCATTACTTTTCTTAATGCCACCTCCACAGAATCCCCATTATTAACATAATAACTTATTAATTCCGCAATAACCTCTGTGTCAGTGTCAGTTGCAAAATGATGATTAGAAAAAAAAGTCTTTCGTAATTCTTGTTCATTTTCTATAACACCATTATGTACTAAAACGAATCGACCATCACTACTTTGATGAGGATGGGAGTTAATCTTATTAGGTACACCATGAGTTGCCCATCTTGTATGACCTATTCCTAAATGACTAATCTCATTACCGATAATTTCCCGTAAATTTTCGATTCGTCCTTTATCCTTATATATAACGATATTTTTATCCGTAAATAAAGCTATTCCAGCAGAATCATATCCTCTATATTCTAAAGTCTCTAATCCATCTAGTATAATATTTTTTACATCTTTGTCACCAATATATCCTACTATCCCACACACTTAAATTCTCCTCCTAAAAACTATATTATTATTTTTCTATAATATTTGTGCATCATTATTTGATATTTTTCATCAATTCTTTAATCAATATTAGGGCATCATTATATAAAATATAATATCGGCTATGACCTTGGAAAGATATTAAGCTAGCTCTTCGTTCATTAATAAAATTATAGACTTTTTTAGTTTCAGAGTCATAATTTCGCATCGACCAAGAAACATTTTTAACTATGACTATTTTTTTATATACAATAACAATTAGTATTAATAAAACTATCGCGATAACTATATAACTGATAACCTTATTAATAGAATATATTGCTTTCGAAAACTCAAATATACATGGTATAAATATTAATATAATCAAAATAATTACTGTCAAACTAATTATTTCCCACTTCATTATTTCTTTTAGTTTATCTTTAATTAACATAATATACTCCCAAGACTCATTTTTCTACTAATATAATTATAAAGGAAAAGACTTAATAATTCAATCAACAAAAAAAGTTTTCCTTTTGTAAGAAAACTTTTTATTCTAGGGGACTGGAAATACTAATATCTGTCCAACGGCCACATTTATCACCCCATCTAGCAGCCAATGAATTATTCTTATATATACCCACAACTTCACAAGCATTAGGACACATAGGACATTCAAAACCTTTGACTAAAAAATCGATGTCCGCAATTTCTAACCCATAAAATTTAGTATACTTTGTTCGTTTTACTTCATTTTTAGCTAAAATTGCTGCCCCTAACGAACCCATGACATCATAATGTTTAGGAATGAAAACTTCATACCCCAAAGCTTCTTCAAAGGCTTTTTTTATTCCCTTATTAGCTGCAACACCACCTTGAAAAACAATTGGTGGTTTTATTTCTTTACCTTTACCAACATTATTTAAATAATTTCTAACTAACGCTTCACATAAACCATAAATGATATCTTCAGAGCGATAACCTAGTTGTTGTTTATGGATCATATCTGATTCAGCAAAGACTGCACATCTACCAGCTATACGTACGGGACTAGTAGATTTTAAAGCTAAGTCACCAAATTCTTCAATAGGAATATTTAGTCTTGCAGCTTGACGGTCAAGAAAAGAACCAGTACCAGCTGCACATACTGTGTTCATCGCAAAATCCTTTACCATTCCATCTCTTAAAATAATTATCTTAGAATCTTGACCACCAATTTCTAAAATCGTCTTTACATCAGGAACATATGTAGAACTAGCCACAGCATGAGCGGTAATTTCATTTTTTACGATATCAGCTCCTACCATAAAACTAGCTAAAGTTCTACCACTTCCTGTTGTTCCTACTCCCATAATTTCGATTTGGTCATAATATTTATCGCGAAGTTTCGTTAAACCTTCTTGTAATATTTTAATGGGATTACCTCTAGTTCTTAAGTATAAGGATTCGATTACATCATTATTCTCATCAACTATCACAATATTAGTACTAACTGAACCTACATCAATTCCAAGATAAACTTTTTCCCGCATCATTTAACTCCCTTCTTCTTTGAACTAAATCGATAAACGCTTCAATTCGGGTCATATATCCCGTATCACCAGTCATTTCATCAAGTACTAAACTCATAATTGGAACATTTTCTTTTTTTTCCATAGTTGGTAGAATGCTTTCAGCAACAATTTCTGGCATACAAGTAAATGGTAAAAGATGAATAAACCCATCAAATCCCTCTTTTTTACCTCGCATAATATTACCAATTGTATGAATTGCATGTCCACCAATTGGTGTATCTAAATACTTAGAGGCAGCTTTATAAATACTCTTTTTTTCTGAATGAAGAAAGGGTAAAAAATCTAATTGTTCTCTCACAAACTCACTAGCTTTAACCATCCTTATTACTTCTACCCCCATACTTCCTAATTTTCGCTCGATATTAATATTAATAAAAGGCTCTAATATCGTATAGATTTCTCCTACTAAACCAATCTTAAGACAATCTTTTTGTCTATCGATTGCTATATTATTAAATTTCTTATAATATTCTTTAACCAAAGACATCATACTTTTATACCCTCGAGTAACTATGATATCTTCTTCAAACTTACTCCATAAGCTATTTACTTCACCCATATTTTTTTCCCTAGCTCTTAAATAATTAGTTAAATCATATAATTTATCAATTTCATTTAGCAATTTAAAACCTTTTACTATTGATTTAATAACTTTAAAATAGTTATTTTCTTTTGCTATTTCTTTTAAACGGTCTACAAACTCTTTTAACCCTTCATAACTACTAAAACGGTCAGCGGTAATAAATTCTACTTCATATCCTAAATCTTTCATAATTTCTTCTTGTAAACATGAAAAAATACCAAAACGACAGGGTCCACATCCTGTTAACATAAATACCGTATCAGCACCTTTTTCAATTCCTTCGATAATGTTTCCGGTAATGATTTTAAAAGGAACACAAATCGTTTCCGGTGAACATTTTGTACCAATCTCTAATGTCCTTTTATTACTCTTAGGTGGGAGTATCGCTTCGATGTTTAATTCATCTAATATCATTTTAACGGGTATATACGTAATTCCCATGTGGGGAAAGGTAATTTTCATTTTGCTTCCTCCATTTTAACATATCCATAAAGGCTTCTAATCGAGTATTAAAACCTCCTTCTCCACTATGTTCATCAATGGTTATAAGCATAAAAGGAATATTACTAAATTTTCTGATATTTCTTTCCACTGTTTCTGCTACTACTGAATCAATTCCACAACCAAAAGAAGAAAGGTATATAATACCAAGAACTTCACCTTTTTCTAATAAGTAATAACAACATCCTATAAGTTGTCTAAAAAAAAGCCAGAAAATCTTACCCTTATATTTAGCTGCATATTCATTTAAAATTTTATCGGGTAACATGTCCGGTAATAGACAATTAAAACCAGCTTGTTTTATTTTCTTAATAATCTTCATGTTTAGGAATTCATCATGTAATGTATAGGGATGTCCCAAAAGCATGATATTATTACTAAAATTTAATTCTTTTTGTCTAAGTTGTTTTTCTTTATTATATATCTGATAGGCCTTATTATATGCTTGCCTAATTTTGCTTTTATCATTAGTAATAAATTCCCCTATTTCGTAAATTGTGTTCTTTAAATTGTCTTTTTTTCGTAAATCAATTTTCGTATTAATTATTTTTGGCAAATCATTTATAGAATATTTTATCATCTCTGGCAAACCACAAAATTTAGGACAAATAAACTCTTTTTCATAAAGTCCCATAATACGAGGAATAAACAGATAATCTACTTGATCTTTTATACTTATAATATGTCCATGATAAAGTTTTACAGGAATACAGGCATCATCTATACAAGTATTAGTACCATCATTTAGTATTCTTTTATTTGTTTTTGGTGATACTATTACTTCAGCACCTAACTCTAAAAAAAAATTGACCCATAATGGCGCAAACTCATAATAAAATAAAGCACGTGGTATTCCAACTTTGATTTTCATCATTATCCTCCGTTTTAAACATCAAATTTATAATATGTAGTTTATTATTGATTATACAAAAATAACCAAAAATCTGTCAGCTAAGCTGACAGATTGGGTCATCAATATCTATTTTTTACTATTTACCACCTTGGTTAGGTAAGTTACTTTGCTTCTTTAATTGCTTTGCTGTTTCTTGAGAAGTCATTTTCGCTTCTTGACTCATCGCATTTTGTCCAAAGGAGCCTGTTCCTTGAGCAAACTCATTTTTATACTGTTGTTTCGCTGCATCTGTTCTTGCTTTGGCTTCAGAAGAGTAAGCATTATATCCTTTTTGGGCAAATGATGAAGTTCCTTGAGCGAATTCATTCATGTATTGTTGTGAACTACCTTGACCTTGGTTTACTGTGTTTTGTTGTTTATTCTTTTGCTGATTTGATTGTTGTGACATTCCTGAACCTATTGTACCAAACTCAACGTTTTCTTGGCGATTTTTTCTGTTTTCGTTGCATTTTTGGTTATTTCGGTTATTATTGTTCATCTATTAATCCTCCTATGTGAATATTGATGACATTTATATTTTAGACCTTTTTAATAAATCTATTATGAAAAACAACTAGTTATTTTTGCCAAAAAATTATTATATATATAATAATTTATTTGTTTTTCTTATTTTGCTTCATCAAAGTTTCTTCCCCTATTTCTATTAATCGCTTAACAATCACTCCACCCATAGGACCAGCAAATTTCCCAATTTCTTGACTATTAGGATTAGT
>DATCKO010000188.1:0-11607 GCA_036562215.1 Haloplasmataceae bacterium
ATACTGCAATAGAACTAAATCAAGATTATCTTTTAGGGAATGAAAAGAAAAGTAATAATAATTTATTATTTCAATCTCAATTAAAAGGGTTATCTAAAATTCTTCAAGATTATGCAATTGAGGTTAATACCGATTATGAAAGTGAATCAATAAAATTAGAAAAAATGCGTGATAAGCTAATTAAAATGGGATTTAATATAGCGTATTTAAAAATTAATAGTGTAAAGAAAAAAAACATTGATATAGATTTTGGCATACGAAATTATGATAAAAATAATGAAAGATTTTTATGTGATTTACTAAGTGATTTATTAAAAGAAGAAGTAGAATTATTGCTCAAAAAAAAGAGTAGAGATGTTTATCGCATAAAAATTATCTCCAAGAAACTATTTGATTTAGAATTTGGTACAAGCTATATTGGTAAGGATGGTTCAAGAATATCAGGTGATAATTACTTAAAATGTGACATGCATAATGGTAATACTATTATTGCCTTAAGTGATGGTATGGGTAATGGTTATTCTGCACATATTGAAAGTAAAAGTACTTTAGAACTCTTAAATAAAATGTTAACTACAGGAGCAGATGATCATACTGCAGTATCGATAATTAATACCTTACTATCATTAAAAGAATATAATGAACGTTTTTCAACATTGGACTATATTACCATTAATAAAAGTTTAGGTAGTGTTGATTTTTATAAAATTGGTAGTGCACCTAGTTTTATCATCCGTGGTAATAAAGTTATTAGGATTGATAATGAAAATTTACCTATAGGTGTCTCAAATGATATTAATAAAGTATCATTTGATTTAGAACTTAATGATATCGTGATTATTGTGAGTGATGGCGTAGTAGAAAGATTTAATAATATTACAAAATTTGAACAAATATTGTTAAGTATATTACGAAATTCTTCTATTCAAATTGCCAGAGATATAATTAGGGCTTCTATTAGTGAATTTGATGGAAAGATTGCTGATGATATGACGGTCTTAGTAGTTAAAGTTAATCCTTGTAAAAATAAGGTTGCATAGTATTAATTATAATCAAAAGTCAAGGTTTCTTGACTTTTTAAAATATCGTTTTATAATATCAATATATAAAATTTGTGGTGATATTATGTTTTTACAACAAGATAAAATTAACTCGATGATTAATAAAAATGACCATATACTAGTAGGAGTTTCTGGTGGCCCTGATTCTATGGGCTTATTAAAATATATAATAGATTTACAAACTAAGTATAATTTGACAATCTCAGTAGCACATGTTAATCATCATACAAGAGGTAATGAGAATACCTATGAAGAAAATTTAATAAGAAATTATTGTGCTTATAAGAAAATACCCTTTTATGTTGGTAATTTTATAAATAGTGGTAAAGAAAATTTTCATGAAGAAGCTCGCAAATTTCGTTATCAATTTTTTATAGAGTTGTGTCGTAAAACTGGGGCCAATAAAATAGCGTTAGCACATCATCAGGATGATCTAGTAGAAACTATTTTGTTTAAAATAGTGCGAGGTAATCATATAAGTGGTTACATAGGCATGAAAGAAATAACCAGTATTGATGATGATATTGTTATTATACGTCCTTTTTTATATATAACTAAAAATGAGATTATTGCGTATTGTGAAGAAAATGGTGTACCATATGCTATTGATTCTTCTAACTTAAGTAATAAATATACAAGAAATTACATACGCCATGAAATCATTCCTTTGATAAAAAATATTCAACCAGATTTTAATCATAAAATTATACAATTACAGGAGCAATTATTAGAAGTAACGGATTATTTACAAATAGAAGCGAAAACAATAAGTAAGGAAATGATAAAAAACTATGAAAGCGATAGAATAATACTAGATTTAAATAAATTACAAAATGTTCATAAAGCTTTGATACGTTTTATCATATTAAATGTAGTTAATGAATTATATAAGGAAACTTTTGAATTAACTTATGAAAAAATGACTAATTTATTTAACATCATTTTTAATAAAAAACCTAATATTACTTTTGATTTAGGTAAGAATATTTATTGTATTAAAGAATATGATAATTTAATCTTTCAAATAGGAATAAAAGATGTTATAGGATATGAAATTATAATTGATGAATTTAAAGAATATAAGTTACCAAATGGCTTAAGATTAAATATTAAAAAAGTAAAAGAAAAAGCAAAAATCAATAACAAAACATTGATTTTATGTTATAATAGCACTGTGTGGCCATTAAAAATTAGAAGCAGAAAAAATGGTGATTTTATAAATACTAAAATTGGTAAGAAAAAGGTTAGTAGAGTATTCATTGATAATAAAATTCCTGTATCTTTACGAAAAAATTGGCCTCTTGTTGTTGATAATAAAGGAAATATACTTTGGGTAATTGGGTTACAAAAGCCTGATTTATCAATAAGTATGGAGTGTAATGAGTATATAAGAATTGATATTATAGATTAATGGAGGTTTCATATGCATTTAGATATTAAAAAAATATTAATCAGTCAAGAGGAAATCGAAAAGAAATGTAAGGAACTAGGAGAAATAATATCTCGGGATTATAAAGATCGTAACCTTGTAGTTATTGGATTATTAAAAGGATGTATACCATTTATCAGTGATTTAACGAAAAATATATCAATACCACTTAGAATAGATTACATGTCTGTTTCAAGTTATCATGGAGGAACACAATCAACAGGTAATGTAAAAGTTAATAAAGATTTAGATGATTCTATAATCGGTTGTGATGTTTTAATAGCTGAGGATATAGTAGATACAGGAAAAACATTAAAAAAAGTTATCGAAATGTTATCAGTAAAAGGAGCAAATAGTATTAAAGTAGTGACTTTATTAGATAAACCAGAAGGACGTGTCGTAGAACTTGTTCCTGATTATGTAGGATTTGTTATCCCAAAAGAATTTGTTGTAGGCTATGGTCTAGATTATAATGAATATTATCGAAATTTACCATATATCGGAGTTTTAAAAGAAGAAGTATATACAAAGTAAAGGAGGTTAAGCAATGTCGAATGCGATAAAGAAAAAACCTAATAGTGGTTGGAGTGGATATTTAGTATATATTCTAGCCATTGCCGTGGTTTTTCTTATTATCATTTATATGATGAGAGGTACCGGTACGGTAAGAACTATTGGTTATGATGAACTTATTAATCTTATAGAAGATAATAATAATGACAGCCAAATTATAAAGATTAAAGAAATAATCATTTCACCACATACTGGAGAATATAATGTTAACTTACAAAATATCAGGGTTATAACAAGTGATAAAAAATTAATCTATGAAGCAAAAGTTCATGATACACAATTAGATAGAATATATGACGCGATTGATGAAAATAATAAGGGTTTAAAACTTGGTGATCCCAATTATATTATACGTGATGTCGAAGCAGTAAGGTCTTTCGGGGGATTATTTACTATTTTATCTTTTATATTCCCACTCATATTAATTGGAATATTTGCCTTTATTTTCTTTAGAAGTTCTGGAGGTAATAATAAGGCATTTGATTTTGCTCGTTCAAGAGCTAAATTAAACAAATCAAAAGAGGTTACATTTGATGATGTAGCTGGCCAAGAGGAAGAAAAACAAGAGTTAATCGAAATCGTTGATTTCCTTAAAAACCCTAAAAAATATAATGAACTTGGAGCTAGAATCCCTAAGGGTGTATTATTATCAGGGCCTCCAGGGACAGGAAAAACCTTACTAGCAAGAGCTTGTGCTGGTGAAGCTAATGTACCATTTTACTCCATTTCCGGATCAGATTTTGTGGAAATGTTTGTTGGGGTTGGAGCTAGTCGTGTTCGTGATATGTTTAAAACAGCCAAGCAAAATGCACCATGTATCATTTTCATTGATGAAATAGATGCCGTAGGTCGTCAAAGAGGTGCTGGTCTTGGTGGTGGTCATGATGAACGTGAACAAACCTTAAACCAATTATTAGCAGAGATGGATGGCTTTGGTTCTAATACAGGTGTAATTGTTATGGCAGCAACTAACCGTCCTGATGTTTTAGACCCAGCTTTATTACGACCAGGACGCTTTGATAGACAAATCACAGTTACCAATCCAGATGTTAAAGGAAGAGAAGAAATTCTCAAAGTTCACGCTCGTAATAAAAAATTTGCTCCTAACGTGCGTTTATCAGAGATTGCTAAACGTACTCCAGGATTTAGTGGAGCAGATTTAGAAAATCTACTTAATGAAGCCGCACTACTTGCTGCTAGATTCAATCGTAAAGCAATTGAGATGCAAGATATAGATGAAGCGATGGATAGAGTATTAATGGGACCTGCGAAAAAGAGTCGGAAATATTCCGAGAGAGATAAAAAGATTATTGCTTATCATGAAGCTGGTCACGCAGTTATAGGTCTTAAATTAGACAATGCCGAAATAGTACATAAGGTAACAATTATACCTCGAGGACAAGCTGGCGGATATAATTTGATGTTACCTGAAGAAGAAAGATTTTTAGAAACTAAACAAGATTTACTTAACCAAATAACAGGCCTATTAAGTGGACGAGTAGCAGAAGAAATTGTCTTTAATGAAATTACCACCGGTGCCCATAATGACTTTGAAAGAGCAACTAAAATTGCTCGAGCTATGGTTACCGAGTTTGGAATGTCAAAATTAGGTCCTGTACAGTATGAGCAACGTTCGGGAAGTGTCTTCTTAGGAAGAGATTATATGAAAGACAAAAACTTCTCTGGACAAATTGCCTTAGAAATTGATAATGAAATTAGAAGAATTATTGATGAATGTTATGAGAAAGCGCAAGAAGTAATTAAAGAAAATCGTGATTTATTAGATTTAATTGCTAATCAATTGATGGAAATGGAAACATTAACTAAAGAAGATATTGAAGAATTAGTTGCTACAGGTAAGGTTGCATGGTGGGAAGAAAAGAAAGCTAAGGACGAAGAAGAAGCTAAAAAACATGAAGAAAAGCAAAATTCTTCTAATGAAAGGACAATTCAATAAATAAAATCCCTCTATGAGGGATTTTTTAATGAAAACAAGTTAAAATATAACTAATATATATAAAAGGAGTTTTCTATGAAAGACTATTTAATTAGAGCTACGGCTTTTCAAAATAAAGTTAGAATCTTCGCCATTGATGCTACGCAAACAGTAGGTATTGCGCAAAAGAGGCATCAATTATGGCCCACAGCTACAGCTGCATTAGGAAGAGTAATGGTTATTGGGGCGATGATGGGAGCGATGTTAAAAGGAAAAGAAAATTTTAGGATTAAAGTTCAAGGTGATGGGCCTATTGGTGAAATAGTAGTTGATGCCAATGCTTTAGGAGAAGTAAGAGGGTATGTAAGCAATCCAGAAGTTCATTTTCAGTATCCTAATGGTAAGTTAAATGTTAGTGCTGCAGTTGGTACTAAAGGAGAAATACAAGTTATTAAAGATTTGGGTATGAAAGATTATTTTGTTTCAACAGTGGAGATTATTAGTGGTGAATTGGGTGAAGATTTTACTTATTATTTTGCGAAATCTGAGCAAACACCATCATCTGTAGGTTGTGGTGTCTTAGTTGATACTGATAATACAGTACTTGCCGCAGGAGGATTTATTGTTCAAATCATGCCAGGCGCTAATGATGAAACAATAAACCAACTTGAAGAAACACTTAGAAATATTAAGCCCGTATCTGAAATGATTCACAGTGGATATAAGCCTGAAGACATTGTTAAAGAAATATGTAAAGATCAAGATTATAATATCTTATATAAACAAGATGTAAATTTTGTCTGTTATTGTAGTAAAGAACGATATGCCAATGGTTTAATTAGTCTAGGAAAAGATGAATTAAGAAAAATAATAGAACAAGATAAAGGTGCTGAAGTCGTTTGTCATTTTTGTAATGAAAAATATCAGTATACAGAGAATGAACTTCTTGATTTATTAAAAGAGATTTAAGAGAAACTTAAGTCTCTTTTTTAATAAATTTTACATCAACTAGATGATGGTAATTCACTAATATACATCATGTTCAGAAATGTTTATATTAATAATTTTATTCGACAAAATTTGACAAAATTACAATTAAAAAAATGATATATTATTGACACAAATGCTAGCTTTTTAAACACATAAAAGATTAGAGGAGGAAAAATTATGAAAAAATTGCGTGTTGTGTTGGTCTTTGTGTTAATTAGTATTTGTTGTTTACTTACATTCAGCATTGATGCAAATGCTCGTGCTCAGTTTGAATTTGAAATTCTAGACGATGGAGGAGGTGGAGGTGGCGGCTCATCATTTGTATTAATAAAATCAATTACTGAAGAAGTAATGTTAGACACTGATGAAAAGAATGCTAGGTATATGGAAATTTATACATTAACATTATATAAAAATACCAATGTTTATTACAATGTACCACTTGAGGCTTTATATACACCAAGAAGTGTTAATTATTATACAACAATAAAATTTCTAAAGAGTAATCAGACTACTACAAGTTTTAGTGTAACAACATCTTTAACAAGTAAAATTGAAAGTAAAGTTGGGGCAAAAGCAAATGTGGAGGGCTTCTTGCAAGCTTATTCTGAGTTAACAGCATCAATAAGCACATCAATTTCTACTGAATTGACAGCATCTGTGACAAACATTAGTATAGAGGAAGAAACTATAGTTGTTGATGGAGTAAATAATAAATTTGGTGTTTATGGAATATTATTGAATGCTGTAATGGCAAACCAATATAAACTCAAAGTTGAATGTGTTACACAAAAACAAGATTTTACTGAAGGAAAAGATGGAGGATGGGGTAACTATTATGAAATAGATAGATATTCAATAGAAACAAACTTTTATGCTCCTATTGAATTACATCCTTCTGATTCACTAAACTACATTGTAAATAATTGTTATTTCCCATCATTTAATGATTATTATGCATATTTAACAAGCTATTCAATAGGTGGTTAAGAGAGATGAAAATCTCTCTTAATCATATTAAAAAAAGAGGTAGGTTATGAAGAAATTTTATTTTGTATTATGTTTTTTATTATTATTTTTCTTAACATCATGTAACGAACCAAATAATAATAAGCTTTCAAATATAAAGATATATAATCCGAAAGAGGGTTTATATTATACAGGGACTTTTGCAATTAGTAAACCATCTTTAAATGAAGATTATTTCTCTTTTCCAATTATTACTACAGAAAAAGTTACTAAAATTTCGGATATTAAATTTTATAAAGATAATAAAGAAATAATCTTTGATAAAGTGAATCATTCGTACAAATTAATTTATGAAACTAATAATGAATTTCGTTATTTAGTGTCATTAGAGTTAACAAAAGCAAATATCGACTCATTACATATTACAAATATAGAAATGTCGATAAATGACAAAACAGTTAATTTCAAAACAGACATAATGATTAACTATGATGTTTATTATAATCAACAATATAATAATAAAATTAATGTTTTAACTTTAAAAGTTGATATATTGAGTCAAGAAGAAGCAGTTGTAGAATATTTTCTCCAATTTACGGGTATTCCTGCTTTACTTACTAATATTGTTAAAATTGATGATGATTTAGTAATTGAAAAAATTGAAATTGGTGAAGATTTAAGACAAGAAGAAATAAAATATGAACCCTTCACAAATCAATACTTATTAAAATCACTTCAAACTTATAAAATAAAAATTAAATATAGAATTATTGAGGATTCTTGTTTCTATAATGAGATTGTAAAATTATATTTCATTATTGATGGAACAATAGAATTTGCCACTGTATCGACTAAAAGTGAAGTGTATGCCAGTTTTCCGGGATTGATGTTATATAACGCAAATATAAAATTTAAGGAATCGGATTTTTATTAAAAGGATATGATATGATGAAGAAAACTTTATTTTTCTCCTTCTTAGTATTGATATATGTGGCAACTATCTTATTTTCTATTCTTTATATAAACTCATTTAATAATAGAAAAGAAACTCCTAATTATCAAATAAGTGATAATATAAATATAGTTAATTATGACACCTTTTTAATTGAACATGCTGATGTCGCTTTAGAAATAACTATTAATGGAGTAACAATTATACCTCAAGAAGCTTATAGTGAAGTATTATTAGATACCTTTGCGGTTAAAAGTGGAGATTTTATTAGCTATGATACTTTAATAGGTTATCATGATGATATGGAAGTAAAAGCTAATGTATTAGGACGAGTTGTAAATGTCAATGAAGATAGTGTTAGAATTATTAATTATGAAAATTGCTATGTAATGAGTCATATACCTCCTAGCTATATGCAATATGTTAATTTCGATAAAGAATACTCAAGTATTTTAAATGGCATTACGGTTAATCTCAAACTGACAGAAATCAATTATTCTCCTTTGAATAATGAATTTGTAACAGCTTATTTTTATATAGATACTCTTTCAGAAATAGAAAACTTATATCTTTTTAACAACTCAACTAGCACAATTACTTTACATAAAGAAATATATAAAGAAACACTTCGAGTGGATAAAAACATTAAAAACTACTTTTTAGAATTTTATAGTGGAATGACATTTATGGGATTTATCAAAGATGAAGAAGGAAAAATAAGTAGTGTGTTTCTAAAAGTTGGTTTTATAGGAGATAAATATGTCCAGCTTATTACTAATAAAGATATATCAGGGAAGATGTTATGCTTGAAAAAATTATAGAATTAAAAAACATTAATAAATCATACGGTTCACATAATGTATTTCACGATTTGAACTTAACTATAGATAGAAATGATTTTATTATGATCATGGGGAAATCAGGGTGTGGTAAAAGCACATTATTAAATATATTAGGTTTATTTGATAAACCTGATAAAGGAGATTACTTTCTGCTTGGTGAAAATATAACAAATTATAAAAGAAAACACCAATTAAGGAATGAGATGTTTGGCTTTGTATTTCAAATGTATTATTTAGTTGATGATTATACTGTTATTGATAATATTTTATTACCTATATACTATTCACCTAAAAAAACAATTGATGAGGAAAAAGTTACTGACCTACTAAAGAAAATGGACATATATCACCTTAAAGATAAGGCAGTTAAATATTTAAGTGGTGGAGAAAAACAAAGAGTTGCTATATTGCGAGCTATTATAAACGAGCCACAGATTATATTTTGTGATGAACCAACGGGAAATTTAGATTCTGAAAATACCAATATCATTATTAATTTTTTACAAGAGCAAAATCAAAAGGGAAAAACAATTGTAATGGTAACTCATGATAGTAATTTAATAGATAAAGCTAAGAAGGTGTACTTAATTGAGAGCCAAAAAATTACATCCTTATAATACATATTTTTTTCGTCAAATGTTCGCTAATAAAGTAAGAGTAACTTTATTAATTTTTGGAATTTCCTTAGCAGTCTGTTTATTTACCTACATAAATATTCAATATAGTCATGCTTTTAATCTTTTACAAAAAAGTTACTCATATATAGATGAAAAGTCCATTATTATTAGTGGTGATATTTCATATGAAGATATATATAACCTACAAGAGATTTTGTCAGAAGATATATCTATTTCTGCATATCAAAGCCCATTACAATTAAAAATAGATGGATTTGAAAAAATAGAAGCATATGGATTAATAGTAAATAATCATTTTACAGAAAATTTAATTCCTGATTTAATTATGGATGGTGCGGTATATAAACCGCAAATAAAATGGGGAAGGACATTTAATACTTTTGAAAAACTAGGATTTAATAAAGCGATTATTATAACAGAGAGTTTAGCACATTATTTATTTGGTACAGAAAATTGTGTAAACAAAAAGTTAAATTTAAATATAAAAAATGAAATAAATGAATTTATGATTGTTGGCGTAGTTTATGATTCTTATTCTGCTTTAAATAATTATAATAGCTTTAGAATAAACAATAAAAATGGTTATCGAACAACGATTTATTTCCCGCAAAATACATTTAGTAATATAGAAAGTGATAATTATAAATATCTTGTTTTACATTCTAGTAAATATTCTTTAACAAATTTAGCTCATGAGCTAGATAACATATACAAAAGTAAATATACCGTGAAATCATGGTTTGGTGTTAAAGATAATTACGCTAGTGATTTAAAAAAATATCAAAATGAATTTTTTATTACATGCTTGTCTATATCCATAATATCAATCTTAATATTATTAGGTTTTATGTTGTTTTCTATAAAAGAAAGAATAATTGAAATAGGTATTAGAAAGGCTGTAGGAGCATCTAATATTGATATAATGATGCAATTTCTCTTAGAGTTTATCATTACAGGATTAATAGGCTCTTTAATAGGAGTATTTAGTGCTATATTAATTTATGATATACAAGTATATCTTTATTCACATGATTTTATATATTATACTTTATATGCTTCAATTTCTAGTATTGTATTTTCATTTCTAATATCAAATTCAATAATTATACTTATTTCCTTTATTCCTGCGCTTATAAGCTTTAAAATTAAGATTTCAGATGCTTTGAGGTTTACATAATGAAGAATATTATGAAAATATCTTTGATTTTCTTGAATTTATTATTATTAGGTACATTATTAATTGTATTCTATTATAATACTAGAATAGAAAAAGGTGTTTATGAACACCGTAACTATCATAATATCTTAAGCGATTATGTATACGCCATTAATTATGGAACTGTCGAGAACTTAGTAAAAATTAATGGTAATATTATAACTCCTTGTGAACAGGTTATTGTAATTGATATAGAAAGTACTTTGAACATAACAGTGGGTATGAAAGTTAATAAAGGTTATATGTTATATAATAATGATTTTGAAAACTATTATGCAGATTTCCAAGGAGTAATAACATCAATTAAAAGAGACGAAAATCATTATTATATAAATTACATAGATACAAATAAATACTACGCAACATTTAATATATCTACATTATCTCCTTTCCATTTTGAAATTGGATCAAAATTAAAAGTTAGTTGTAATGGTAAGTATATATTGACGGAAATTAATAAGATTGAATCTAATGGTGAGGATTATATATATACTACTAAGGAGTTTAAAACAAATGATGATATTTTGCATTTTAATTGTGAGGTATATATCATAGATCAAAGTTTTAGCAATGTTTATTATATTAATCTAAAATACCTTAATAATATGGTGAATAACCGAGTAGTTTTAAAGTTTTGTGATATACATTCATATGATGAGTATAAATTTTATGAGAAAGAAATCACTGTTATACCATTAAATGAGGAATATGCGATAATTACAAGTGAAAATGTTAAGACATATGAGATGGTGTATTATGACAATAGATAAAACTGACTTATTTTATTTTAAAATAGATAATATAGTCATCACTTTTATTGTCTTGGCATCTATAATCATTTTATTTCTAACTATAATTAAGAGATATAAAATTATTAATACTTTATTTATGCTTAATTTGGTAATTTATGTGTTTAATCCATCTATTATCTTACGTTTCATTTATTTAACAAAAAAAACTAATTATTATATTATCCAAGATACTGAATTACTCTATTTTTG
>DATCKO010000190.1:0-11363 GCA_036562215.1 Haloplasmataceae bacterium
GCTATATCAATTCTCGTATAAAAAATACCAATAGCTAAAATCAAAATAATAATTTCTGTAATAATTAATTTAATTAAGTTTTGTTTATTAAGATTATTCAATTCATTTAATAATAACTCTACCTTTTTCATTTTTATACCCCTTTATTCTGTAATATCCATAAATCCTAAACCATAGGTATGTCTTATATCATTAACTGTTAGAAAAGCATTTTTATCAATAGATAGAATAAAGTCTTTTAATTTATAGAATTCTTTTCGTGATAGGATAGTACGAATAATTTCTTTCTTTTCATTTGTATAAGCACCTCGAGCTTCATAAATGGTAGCTCCCTTATCTAAAACCTTAATAATAAAGTCAATTATTTCTTTAGGATGAATACTAATAATCACTACCTCTTTTGATTCACTAAACTTGTTCAATAAATAATCAATAATCGTTCCATTTAAAAAGATACCTACAACTCCATATATGAAAGAACTAAAACCATTAATTGAAAGAGCTAATAACGCTATGAATAGATCAGATATTAAAACAGCCTTTCCTAAATCAAGGTGAAAATATTTGTTAATTATCTTACCAGTAATATCTGTTCCTCCTGTTGAAGCATGATGTCTAAAAACAATGGCTAAACCAGTTGCTCCCATCACTGATAATACTAATAATTGAATAAATAAGTCATCCATGAGTGGTTTTTCGATTGGATAAACTTTTTGTAATAGGTAAAAAATAAAGTTCAACATATATCCACAAAAAATCGTTCTAAGACCAAATTTAAAACCAATAAAGATGATTCCAATAATATATAATAAGGTATTTATTACAAACATGATTCCTGACATCGTAAAAAAGAAACTAAGATTTATTTTTAAACCCCACAATGAGATAATTTTATATTTATCTGGTACATTACTTAATAAATTTCTTAAGACTATGGCTAATCCACTGACACCACCTGTCACAAAATTATTTGGTTCCATAAATAAATGGATTGATAAAGCAACAATAAATAAGCCAAAAGTTATCATAAAATAATCACTTAATGTTTTTTTAATATGATGTAGCTTTTCTTGATTCATATTATCACCTCAATTTTTGTACATTATCATTATAACATTTATTATATTATACTACTATACAATTAATTTAAAATTAAAAACATTCCCCAAGGAATGTTTTATCTCTTAACAATATTAAAATTATCTTCGAGTAATAACCAATTCTGAGGGAAAGCTAACCCTAATTTCCAATAACTAATACCACGAAGCCCATATTCTTTAATCAAATCAAATTTAGCTTGGATTGATCTAGCATCTTCAAACCAAATAATGTGTTCACGATTTTCTTCATCAATATATTCAATAAACGGAGCTTGAGAAGTTTCATCAAATTGAATTGGTACTTGCTTTTCTCTAGCTAATTGGGTTGCGGTTTTAGGGCTAATAGCCGCAGCATACTCACCACCAGGAACATATGGCAATGTCCAATTATAACCATATAAATTTTGTCCTAACATTATTTTATTACTTGGCATTGTCGTTATCGCATAATCGACGACCTTTCTAACTTCATCTATTGGTGATACCGCTCTTGGTGGTCCCCCGCTATACCCCCATTCATATGTCATTAGTACGACAAAGTCAGCAATCGCCCCAATTCTCTCATAGTCATGAGCTTCATACCATTGACCAGTTTGTTCACCACTCGTTTTTGGGGCAAGAGCTACACTCATTAAGAAGTTTTCCGCTTTTAAACGAGCCTTAGCTTTTTCAAGAAACCTAATATAATTATCTTTCGTTTCCACTGGTAAAAATTCCATATCGAAATGTATATCACGAAAGTTTAATTCTTTAGCTACCTCTACAATATTTTCTAATAACACATCTTGTAGTTCTTCATTAGTTAAAATGATTCTTCCTAACTCACCATTAAACTGTCCTTCTTCAAGATTCGTAACAACCATCATTAATACTACATTATTATTTTGTGCTATTTGTGGAAAATCATTTAACAAAGGTCTTTTTAAACTACCATCGCGTAAGATTTGAAAACTAAACGGTGCTAAATATGTTAGATAAGGTGCTGCTTGCTTAGTGGATGATACGAGATTTTCACTAACCTTTTCTCCTAATGGTTCCACATAGGCATTAGTCTCAATACTAGGTTTTGGTAAAGGCGGAATGTAAAGGCGTTGATTAATATTTAGTACTTGGTTAGGACTAATATTATTAATTCTCGCCAGTGCTTCATAACTTAAACCAAAGCGTTGTGCTATTTGATAAAGAGTATCACCTTTTTGAACAACATAAAAACGCCCTACAATTGGTATGACAAGTGCTTCCCCAACCGTTAAAGTAAAAGGTTCATTTATTTCATTAGCATTTATAATAGCACTTGCGGTAGTGTTATAGGCTCTTGCAATGGAATTAAGTGTTTCTCCTTGTTGCACAACATGAATCTGCATACATTTTCTCCTTTCTTTTAATCAATTTCTATAATAGTGTATGACTAATAAAGACAATTTGCTAAAAAGTATAAGGAGAAAAAGTAGGTATGTAAAACGCTTATATTATACTAATTTTTGGTTTAACTCTTTTCTTAAGATTGGCCACGATAGTACTATCACCATTTCCTAACTTTAATGGGGTTATGGAAGTGTAACCATATTTATATGCCCAGATATCTGTGTCTTCAATATATTGATATTCAGAAAAAACTCTTTCGAAAGTAATCTCATTTTCTTGTTGCGTTATCTTTATATTAAACGGCCTAATCGCTAAATCGGTAATTAAGATTCCTTTGGACTCTTCAAAACCTTTACGTGGGAAATTGACACTCAATAGATAATCATTACCAAGTAAATCGTTATCAAATATAAATTTTATTACGGAGTCAATTTCCTTAATAACTACATCATAATAATCTCGATCGGTAGAAAAAGCAATTGCTTTATATCCATTAAATAATGCTTCCATGGTTGCACCAATTGTACCTGAATAAATCGTGTCGATACCGATATTAAATCCATTATTTACTCCTGACACCACTAAATCAATCGGTAACTTAAGACCAAATAATGCATACTTTACACAATCAATCGGTGTTCCTTCGACACTCCAAAGATTATCTTCATGTTGATGAACTAATAAGCTTTTACCTACAGTAATCGAACTAGATGCCCCACTATGATGTATATGGGGAGCAACAATAAAGATATTACCGTATTTTTTATATGCTTCAGCTAATATCTTTAGACCTTTTGCTTGATATCCATCATCATTAACTACTAATATGTTCATACATGACTCCTTTTTTTCAATTATTATCCTTTATAATATATCACATATAAGTTATTAAATACAGATATAAAGAATAAAAAGATTTTAGGAAACTATTGACATCCATTAATAACATTGATAGAATATGAGAGGTTTTAAAAAAATAGGAGGTGAAGAGAATGATTTTAATTATGAATGCTAAATATATGAAAACTGAATATCTTATATCATTGTCTTCACAGAAAGATTCTTTTTAGAGTTTTTATCAACTTTTTTTGGTGATTATTTGTAGGAATCTTACTGGATTCCTCTTTTTTCTTTTAGGAGAAAGTATGGGAGAAGACTTTCTCCTCTTTTCATATTAATCATAGAAATATTCATAATATTTTCGTAAAAACTATTCTATAAAGGGGTGATTCATATGAGGTATATAAAAACCCTCTATGGTTGGGTCAAGAAAGACATTATCTATCTAATCATATCACTTGTATCATTAAGCATTGTAGCATATGGTCTAACCATCGTACCATTATTTTATCAACATGCTTATGATAAAATCATCGTGGTTAATGAAGATAAGCCAGTTCGTTTACCTGATATCATTGTTAAGTTCATTGATATTGGTAATTCACCATTACAAAAATTATTATTCTTAGGAATTGCTTTAATTGCGGTTCAATTTCTTAGAGCTCTCTTTATGTTTATTTCCGGACGAGCCAATGCCCAATTTTCAGAACGAACTGCGTATAAAATTCGGATGCAATTATATAATCACATTCAACACTTATCCTATTCCTATCATACGCATGCGGAAACAGGAGATTTAATTCAAAGAAGTACATCCGATGTTGATACCATACGTGGTTTTGTTGGTAATCAATTACCAGAAGTCTTTCGGATTATCTTTCTATTTATCTTTGTCTTAATTCAAATGTGTTTTATAAATATTCCTCTTACCATAGTTTCCTTAATCGTAGTTCCAATAATCTTTATTTTTGCGATTAATTATTTTAAACGTATTCATAAGGTTTTTACGGATACAGATGAATCAGAAGGTAGAATGACAACAGCTTTACAAGAAAATCTCACAGGAATTAGAGTGGTAAAAGCTTTTTCTAGAGAAAGCTATGAAATAAAGCGTTTTGATAAATTTAGTCGTGAATACAGCAACAATTTACAAAAAATAATCGATAATATGGCTTATTACTGGTCAACTTCCGATGCCATTTGCATGTTTCAGATTGCTGCTACAATTTTATTAGGTGCATATCTTGCTATCAATAAATATATTACCTATGGTGAATTAATTGCTTTTTCTGGTTATATTAACTTCGTCATCTATCCAATCCGCCAATTAGCAAGAATCATCGTTGACTTAGGAAAAAGTACTGTATCTGTTGATAGAATAAAAGAAATCTTAGATGAAAAAGATGAATATCAAGAAAAAGATTTATTGAAACCAGAAATAAAAGGGCATATCCAATTTGACCATGTTAGTTTTACCTTTCATGACGCTACTGTTCCTACCCTAGTTGATATTAGTTTTGAACTTAATAAAGGAGAAACCTTAGCGATAATTGGTAAGACTGGTAGTGGAAAATCAACATTAGCCCATCTTCTTGTCCGTTTATATGATTATACTTCTGGATCAATTAAAATAGATGGCGTGGAATTAAAAACCATTGATAAAAAATGGATAAGACAAAATATTGGTATTGTACTACAAGAACCATTCCTCTTCTCAAAAACAATCTTCGATAATATCGGTATTGTATTTGATAACCCAGATGAAGAAACAGTCTATAAAGCAGCACGTATTGCTTCCGTACATGATGATATTCTTCATTTTGAAAAAGGTTATAAAACTTTAATTGGTGAAAAAGGAGTAACCTTATCTGGTGGTCAAAGACAGCGTGTCGCTATCGCTCGGATGTTAGTAAAAAATATCCCAATATTAATCTTTGATGATTCTTTAAGTGCGGTAGATACAGAAACCGATTTAGCTATTAGAAGAGCACTTGCCCAACGTTCAAAAGATTTAACAAAGATTATCATCACACACCGAATTTCCACTGCTATGGAAGCAGATAAAATTATCGTGATTGATAATGGTAAAATCGTTGAGATGGGTAACCATGAGGAATTAATTGAAAATAACAAGATTTATAAGAAGATTTGGGACATTCAGACTAATTATCATGAAGAATTAATTACAGAAGGGGTGAAGTAAATGGAAGAATTTCAAGAACAAGATTATTCTAAGAGTTTAAGTCTAAAAACATGGAAAAAAATCCTCCCCTTTTTAAAACCATTTAAGAAGCAAATGTTAATGGGTGTCATCTTTGTTATATTAATCGGTATGTTAGATGCTATCTACCCTATTATGACTAGTAGTGTTCTAGACTATGTAGACTCGGTAACTAATAAAAAAGGTATTCTTGATTACAATGTATTAGTTTATTTTGGAATCGGATTTATCGTCTTTTTAATCTTACAAACTATCTTTGTAAGAAAATTTATCCAATATGCAGGAACGATTGAAGTTGAATTATCTTATAATTTACGTAAGACCGCTTTTGAAAAACTGCAATCCCTATCATTTAGTTATTTCAATAATACCCCTGTAGGATGGATAATGGCTCGACTTACAAGTGATGCTAGACGTTTAAGCGAAATCATTTCCTGGAGTATTATTGATGCTAGTTGGGGAATTATGATGATGACTTTTGTAATGATTGTTATGTTTTTTGTCAACTATAAACTAGCATTAATTACACTTGCTGTAACACCTTTAATTGTCATCGTCAGCATTGTTTTTAGAAAACTAATGTTACGCTTATATCGGGAAGTTCGTAAACTAAACTCTAAAATTACTGGAGCATTTAATGAAGGTATCACTGGAGCTAAAACCACAAAAACTTTAGTCTTAGAAAATAAAAACTTAAAGGAATTTGATCAAATTGCCTCTTCAATGCGAAGTAAATCCATAAAAGCAATAATGATCTCCTCCTTATTCTTTCCAATCGTTTTAGTCCTAAGTTTTGTGGGAACAGCGCTTGCTATATACAATGGTGGTAATTATGTATTAAAAGGTATTATCTCCATGTCCACTTTACAGCTATATATCTCTTATTCCACAATGTTTTATGACCCTATCATGCAATTAGCGCGAATCTTATCAGAATTACAACAAGCTCAAGCCTCAGCTGAAAGAATTATGTCATTACTAGATACACAACCAGAAATAACTGATAAAGAAGAAGTAATTGCTAAATATGGTGATTACCTTGAATTCAAAAAAGAAAATTGGGAAAAAATCAAAGGAAAAATTCAGTTTAAAAATGTTTCCTTCTACTACAAAGATGGTGAAGAAGTTTTGCATGACTTCAATCTAACGGTTAATGCTGGAGAAACTGTTGCTTTAGTAGGAGAAACAGGCGCAGGAAAAAGTACTATAGTAAATCTTATCTGTCGTTTCTTTGAACCAACACAAGGAACTATTTATATCGATGATATCGATTATAAAGAACGCTCATTAGGTTGGTTACACTCTAATCTCGGTTATGTTCTCCAAAGTCCACATTTATTCAGTGGAACTATTAAAGAAAATATCCGTTATGGAAGACTAGATGCTACTGATGAAGAAATCATTGAAGCTGCTAAACTAGTTGATGCCCATGATTTCATCATGAGCTTTGAAAATGGCTATGATACTGAAGTTGGTGAAGGTGGAGGAAGATTATCAACTGGTCAAAAACAATTAATCTCCTTTGCTAGAGCTATTCTCGCCAATCCAGCCCTCTTTATTTTGGATGAAGCAACTAGTTCTATCGATACGGAAACAGAAAAGAAAATTCAAAAAGCGATTGAAAAAATCCTTAAAGGTCGAACTAGCTTTATCATTGCCCATCGATTATCAACAATTGTTAATAGTGACTTGATTTTAGTTATAAAAGATGGAAGAATCATTGAACAAGGTAAGCATCAAGAACTGCTCAATCAAAAAGGTTATTATTATTCCTTATATACTAATCAATTTGTTGAAGAAAAAACCCAAGCACTGGAATTCTAATTTAACAAAAAAAGGCTATACATTTAATTTGTATAGTCTTTTTTGATACTAATGACTTTATGAGATTCTAAACGATGAATAATATTAGGTAAACACGGTAAGATGAAACGATATTTTTGCTCATTTACAGTAACCGTCATGATATTTGTACCTTTCGTTAATGTCAATATTCGTTTTAATGTCTTATTTTCTTCTCTTGTTATTTCATAACTAACTTCTGATATTGGATAACTAAATAAGGTTTTACGTTCCCGCATTTGATAAGCAACAAAATCTAGAGAATCTTTCGTTAATAGTATTACACCTTTAATATTTTTTAAGAATCCTTTTTCTAAAATCGCTGGTATATACATATCATTTTTACCTTTACGTTCTAGATTAGAATAATAATTATGCTTTTTATTATTATTTTTTATAGTTAATAAGATAGTTGTAAACCCATCTAATACACCTAAAATAAACGCTAATAGGGAATAAGTAAATTTCCATTGAAATAAAGTATCAGGGAAAATTAAATAAAAGACAAAATAAATTAGGGTAATTGTTACCGCAAATATAAGACCAACTATTATAGGTAACAATAAATAAATGCGCTTATTGTATTTATTTTCCTCAATATTTGTTATTATTGTTTTCATTGTCTTCACTCCTTTGTCTTCATATTAACATTATAATGATAAATGAACGCTTTTTCAATCTTTTATTTCCTAAATTTAATTGGTAATAATCGTGGTACTTTATTAATAACCATGGAATAATCTTCTTTGCTTTGAATAAGTCTTTTTTCCATTGAAGGTATCGAATAAAGATTAAATAATAAAACCATACCAATAAAACCAATTACTGTAAAATAATTTTCTAAACTATATGATAAGCCAGTTATAAAACTACCTAACCAAAAGGTTATTTCACCTAAATAATTAGGATGTCTTGAGTATTTCCAGATTCCAGACATAATTGACTTTTTTCGATTAATAGAATTACGGTGTTTAGTAAGATTAATGTCAGCAATATATGAAATTAATACACCTAGTAAACTTAGTAATATTCCACAGATAAAAAGAGAATAATATTGCACTTTTAGATATTGTAAACCAAAATAGATTGGTAATAAACCTAAAAAGACAACAATAGTAGGAAAAATATGAATACCCATGAAACTAGTAAACCAATAACCCTTTTTAAAACGTTTCCGGAAATTGACATAACGCCAATCTTCATGGGTTAAACCTTGCCAATTAGTAACCCAATTATATGTTAAGCGAATCGACCATATTAAATAGGTTAGTAATATCAATATGGAATATAAATCCCAATAACTTAAATTTATAATCCACAATAGAACGATTAATGGTGGAATAACACTCCAATAAGGATCATAACAACTAGAATTATTAAAGATTAAACTGAACATAAAAATGATCAAGGTGCAAAGCAAATCAGAAATTAAAGTAGCCCATAATAAATTAATTTTGTTATTTAGTAAAGTAAAACAAAAATAACTTATACCGATGGCGATAAAATAGTTAAAAAGAATATATAATTTGGCTTTCATATAATATCCCTTCCCCTTTTAGAAAAAATTACTTTTAATCCTTTTATATATCTTCGATTCATAAGTAATAGTAATCCTTGAGCTAATTTAGGACTAAAGACCTCACCACCAAAGCTAATAAGAGCTCTATATGGTATATCTAACATTGACCTTAACATCATTAAACGATTACTCTTATCTTTTGTCGTTTTCCTAATATGTATTTTAATCGCTAATAATAAAAATTTGCCTACAAAAGAATGGCTTAATTCTTTTAAAGTGGAATTATAATCAAATGGTCTTTTAATAGAGCGATTTTGAGGTGGTAGTTCTCGAGCTAATAATTTTTTATAATCTGTGATATTAAAACCATTACTTAAATCATAATAAGATGGAATTTGTAACTTATCATATGGAGATAAAACATCTTTATTTGCTTTAATATGAATAATAGTTTTAAGGCGTATATCTTGTGATGAAGAACCTATTAATATTTCATATTCACCAGATTCTACAATCCATGAATTTTCATGAATATTATAATAACTAAAGGCTCGTTTATCAAGTTTAAATGTAATATGTTTTTCTTCATTAATATCTAATGCTACTTTAGTAAATTCTTTTAGTTCTTTTTCCGGCTTATAAACGCTTGATTCTATATCTCTAATATATAGTTGACAAATCTCTTTTCCATAATAATTTCCTGTATTTTTTATTTTAAAACTAACTTCTAAAATTTCATCCTCTGATAACTCGGTCTTATTTACGGTAATATCAGAATAACTAAAAGTAGTATAACTTAAACCATAACCAAAAGGAAATAATACTTGCTTTTTACACTTATCATAATAGCGATAACCAACATAAATACTTTCCATATAATATTCAGCATTGTCACCACCAAATGTTGGCTCTAATTGTAAAGGATAGGTTTCTGCTAATTTACCACTAGGATTAACCTTTCCCAAAAGAATATCAACTATCGCTAATGCTGCACTTTCTCCACCTAAATAAGCATTTAGTATTCCCTTAACTTTATTTACCCAAGGCATTAAGACAGGAGCTCCTCCTATTAACACCACGACAACATTAGAATTTACCTTTACGATTTCTTCAACTAAGTGATTATGAGAATGTGGTAAATTCAAATGTTCTCTATCAAACCCTTCTGATTCATAGTTTTCAGTTAGTCCTATAAAGATTATTGGTATTTCTACCTTCTTGGCTAGTTCAATAGCTTCTTTTAACAACCTCTTATTGGTCTTATCACTCTTTAAAGAATATCCTTCTGCATATTTATAGACTATATTTTCTTGAGTCAAAACTTCTAAAATATTTTCTACTTTTTTCGGATTTATCTTAGAACTTCCACTTCCTTGAATACGCATTTTATTTGCTAGGGCACCAATAATCCCAATGGTTTTATCTTTTATAGGTAAAATATGATTATCATTTTTTAAAAGAACCATGGATTCACAGGCTATTTCTTTTGCTAATAAATGATTATCAATATCTTTATAATATGGTGGTTTATTTTGACATTTAAAAACTAAATTAAGTATGCGTTCAACGGCCCTATCTAGAATTTCTTCGTCTAAATCACCATTTTTTACAGCTTCGATAATCTTCCGGTCATTTATACCGTTACTAGATGGCATTTCTAAATCTTGACCACTTTTTAATCCTTTAACACGGTCATTACATGCTCCCCAATCGGTAATTAACACGCCCGTATACTTCCATTCATCACGTAATATTTTATTTAACAAACTTTCATCTTCACTAGTATATACACCATTAATACGGTTATAAGAGCACATTACAGTATAGGGATTTTCTTGAATAACTCTTTCAAAACTAGCTAAGTAAATCTCTCTTTTAGCTCGTTCGTCAATCTCAGAACTTACAATATGACGATATTTTTCTTGATTATTACAAGCAAAATGTTTAACTGAAACACCTACACCAAGTGATTGGACACCGGATGTAAAACTTGCTCCTAATTCACCTGATAAATAAGGATCTTCAGAAAAATACTCAAAGTTTCTTCCACATAAAGGTGAACGTTTTATATTAACGCCAGGTCCTAAAAGAATATCAACATCATTTTCTCGGCATTCTAGTGCTATCGCTTGTCCCATTTTCTTAAGCAAAGAGCGATTAAATGAGCAAGCTGAAGTAGCAGCTGTAGGAAAACATGTGGCGAAAATACTAATATTTAATCCTAAATTATCACTTTTATCAACTTGTTTTCTTAAACCATGAGGACCATCGGACATCATAATAGCGGGAATATTTAATCTTTCGATATTTTGCGTTTCCCACATATTTTTTCCCGAACATAAGGAAGCCTTTTCTTCAAGTGTCATATTCTTAATTAACTCTTTTATATTCATTTATATCCCCTCTAAACTATTTACTATCAATTATATCATACTCCATTAAATTATTGACATATTCATTTAATAATTATAATATA
>DATCKO010000191.1:0-13231 GCA_036562215.1 Haloplasmataceae bacterium
CTTTATACATGTGAAGATATTACTCCGTTAGCTTTACAAAAAATACTATATTATATACAGGGCTTTTATTATGCCTTTGTTGGAAGTTTTCTCTTTGATATAGACTGTGAAGCATGGATTCATGGACCAGTATTTAAGGAAATATATAGAAAATATTCATCTTATCGATTTGACCCTATTGAAAGTGTAAAGACTTTTGATACATCGGTCTTTACTACATCTGAAAAAGAGATACTAGATAGCGTAATTAAAAACTTTTGTTGTTTTAGTGGCAAAACATTAGAAAGGTTCACTCATCTAGAACTACCTTGGCGGGTTACTAGATCAGAATTACCTATAAATGTACATTCTAATCGTACAATATCAAAGGATTTAATAGGAAAATACTTTATTGCTGTAAAAGAGAAATTTCACATGCTTAATCCAGGAGATATAGGAGAGTATTCGAGATATATGTTTAAACAGATTTATTAATATAAAATGTCTGTTTTAAATATTATTTATATAATACACCAGTCATAATGAAATAATACATTTAATATGACTGGTGTTTTTTAAATAACATTTAAATATCTCTTAAATTGATGTAGAATATATTAAAGATATATTATTATTATCGCAATCTTAGTCAAGAATTAATTTTAGGTAATATGATATTATTTGTGAAGGAGGGATAACATGGATAATTGGGAAAAAGTAAATGCGGTTCAAAGGATGCAAAATTATATTTCTGATAATATTAATAAACCAATCACTTTAAAGATGCTATCTAATGTAGCTGGTTATTCTCCTTGGCATACATGTAGAATTTTTAAAGAACTAATTGGGATAACACCTTTTGAATATATTAGAAAATTACGTTTATCTAAAGCTGCTATTAAACTAAGAGATGAGAATCCTAAAATTATTGATGTGGCGTTTGATTATGTCTTTGATTCTCATGAAGGTTTTACAAGAGCTTTTTCTAAACAATTTGGTGTTACTCCAAACTTTTATTCTAATAATACTCCACCAATAAAACTTTTCTTACCCTATTCTATCCGTGATTATTACCTTACTTTACAAAAAGGAGAAAAAAAGATGAATAATGAATCAAAAGTAAACACGGTTTTTGTCCAAGTTGTAGAGCGACCTGCCAGAAAACTAATCCTTAAAAGAGGAATTAAGGCAACGGAATATTTTGAATACTGTGAAGAGGTAGGTTGTGATATCTGGGGAATCCTTGTAAGTATTAAGGAAGCTTTATATGAACCTATTGGTATGTGGTTACCACCTAATTTACGAAGAGAAGGTACATCAGAATATGCTCAAGGAGTAGAAGTACCTATTGATTATGCTGGAATTGTTCCAGAAGGATTTGAAATTATTGAACTACCTCCATGTAAAATGATGATCTTTCAAGGTGAACCATATGAAGAAGAAAACTTTGGTGAAGCTATCTCCTCACTATGGAAAGTAATGAAGAATTATAATCCAGAATTATATGGTTTTAGATGGGCTGATGAAGATGGTCCTAGATTTCAATTAGAACCAAAAGGTTATAGAGGTTATATTGAAGGTAGACCTGTAAGAGAATTAAATAAATAAGTATATAAATAACCCACAAAATTAATTTTTTGTGGGTTATTTTTTATGTGATATAATTATTATAGTATATCAAGGAGGATACTATATGAGAGATATTAAAGATTTCTACAACAAAACTGCATCTGAGTGGGCTAATAATGGTTATGAAGATGAATCATTGCATCCATATCTACAAGAGTTTTTATCTTATTTACCTAAGAATCCACGGATTTTAGATTTATGTTGTGGTGCTGGATATGAAAGTATGAGAATGCATAAGTTAGGTGCAATTGTCACAGGTCTAGATTTTAGTGAAGAAAGTATCAAAATTGCGAAAGAACATAATCCTAATTTGACATTTGTTGTAGATGATATGTTGAATGATTTTTCTTATTTAGGTAAGTTTGCAGGTTGTGCGGTAATAGCTGGCTTGGTCCATATTCCTAGTAATAAACTTGCTTTAGTCTTTGATAATATTTATAAAGTATTATATGATGAGGGAGTTCTTTTTATCGTGGTAAAGGATGGTATAGGAAAGAGTCAAAGACTTAGTTATCAAAAAATTGAAGATGAGGACTATGATCGAGAATTTTACTTTCATACTTTGGATGAATTAAAGGACAGTTCTAGGGGTAAGTTTCATTTTATAAAAGAATTAATATATGAAAAGGATTCATTTTGGAAATATTATCTATTTCAAAAATGTCATGAAAGTAGGTGATTTTATATGAAAGAAGATAAAGTATTTAAAATGCCATTTTCAAAAATTTACATATTACTTGTTCAAAAGGCTGAAAAGAAAGGTCGCAGTAAATCTGAGGTTAATACGCTAATTTGTTGGTTAACTGGTTATGATGAGGATACTTTACAAAAACAGATTGAAAAAAATGTTAGTTATGAAGAATTCTTTGCTGAAGCTCCACAAATAAACCCTAACGCTCATAAAATTACTGGTGTAATATGTGGTATTCGTGTAGAAGAAATTAAGGACCCACTAATGCAGAAAATTCGTTGGCTTGATAAGCTAGTAGATGAATTAGCTAAAGGTAAACCTCTAGAAAAGATTCTAAGAACTTGAAATATGATTACAGAAGACAATTATTTTTAGGGGTGTGGTTTGGGCTGGTATACTTTTAGTCACATAATTATATATGACTATTAAATCATGATTTTGGGGACTTCTAGTAAATAATTGATCATTTTGTAGTACTATTTCTGTAGAATTAGATATATTTAGTTTTAAGGTTTTATCACTACTTAGTAAGTTTTCATCAAAATAACTAACCATTACATCCCTAAATGGACTTATTTTATTAATTACAAGTGCACGATATTGAGGTGGATAAATTAAGGCCACAGGAACATCACCATCATAATAACCTTCAATTTCATCGCCAATGTTTGCGGTAAAATGATCTACAAAATAAGTATGAGGTTCAATGATAAAATTAACGATAAGACCCTCATTATTTTCTACGGTAAATATCTTATAACATCCTTCTTTATTAGGATACCAAAAATCATTTATCATTGTTATAGTACCAGTAAATGATAGGAAATTTGTCATTTTATACCCCCTTATATTAGTTTCTCTACATAATATTCTATTCTAGAGAATTTAGTGTTAAGGATATTGATAATGTAGAAGTAGTGTTTATATAAATATTAAAGCTATTAACTATGGATGGTTAATAGCTTACTTATTTTTATAATAAAAAATAGCTAATTGTGTTCGATCTCTTAAATTAAGTTTACCTAGGATATTAGTTATCGTATTTCTAACAGTACCTTCACTTAAATAAAGTTTACAAGCTATTTCTTTATTACTTAATCCTTCCGCTACACAAGTAATTATTTCTAATTCTTTATCGGTAATACCAAAAGCTTTGAAATCGGTTTTACCATTAGTATTTATGATAGTAGGTATCTTAGATATTACATCTTCACCAAAAACATTTTGTCCCATAAGTACGGCTTTAAGAGAAGGGATAATTGATTCAAAATTTTCTTTTATTATATAGCCTTTAACACCTATTCTTAAAGCTTTAACAATATATTCATCATCAGAAAAAGTAGTTAAAAATAAGATTTTGGCATTTTTATCATAATTTAGGATCTTTTCACCAGCTTCAAGACCAGTCATATTACTCATTCTAATATCCATTAACAAAATATCAGGTTTCAATTCTTTATATAAATTAAGTGCATCCACTCCACTATGACCTATTCCTACAACTGTTATACCTTTATCACTTTCTAGAATAGTTTTTAGGGCAGCACATAATAATTTATCATCATCAATTATCACGACTCTCATATTACTCATTCCTTTCGTTCTTAGGTATGGAGATAAAAATTCGGAAACCTGTATCAGTGGTTATATGGACATTACCTTTTAAAGCATTTACTCTCTCTATTATATTTTTAATTCCAATACCATTCTCTTCATGATATTTACCATTTGTTCCATTATCAGCGATTATTAATTGATATAAAGCGGGATGTTCTCTTATAGTAATGGTTACATGGGTGGCATTAGAATGTTTAACGATATTGGCAAGGGCTTCTTTGGTAACAGTTATAAAGCAATATTTTACATTTTTATCTAACTCATGTTCTATATCATAATAAAGATTAATGGGACAATAACTAAAATTGTTGACCATTTTTTCAATTTCTGTACGTAAGTCAATTGCTTTTTCATATAAATTATGAACACTATCTCTTATTGCTTTCATAGCCTCAGATAATGAATCTTTAATATTCAATAGATGATTATTTACTTCTTCATCTTTATTTATTGTTAATAAAGCTCCTAATTGGAGAATCGATCTTGATAATAAGTGACCAACATTATCATGAATATCACGGGCAATTCGGTTTCTTTCAGTGACTGTGGCTAAGTTAATTTCATAATCTTGCTTATTAATTAACTCATGGTTTTGCCTTTTTAGTTGTAAAGCAATTTCTTGTGCTGTATCACGAAGATAGTAATAATCTTGTTCGAGATTTATAAGAGATATAGTTCGATATTTTAAGATATAAACAATAGGTATAAAACAAACAATTATCCACTCATTATGAATTATAGGAACCATAAATGATACATTCCATATATCGATAATCTTCTTTTTCATCACATCATAACTAATAAGCGGAATAAAGTAACTTAAATCATTTAAAAAGAAACATATAACTAGATAGATAATAAAAACAATCGTGGCTATATTATCATTTTCATAATATGTCAATAATGCTGATAAAATAATAACAAGTAAAACTGGAGCAATCATATAGATATTGTTGACCTTAGGTATAAATAAAACTAATGTAAATACAAAAATAATACATTTATCAATTATTTTTCGCATATATTACCCAACCCTTATCAATGATATCTAAATTCTATCACTTAATACTTACGTCATCAAGTTATAATTACAAATGTCATGTTTGTTTTGGAAGTTATTCACTAACCAATTAGCTCTTAAAATTATATAATATTGACGTAATAAATTAAGGAGGGTGTATTATGGTAATTAAAGTAAAAGATTTGGTAAAAAGATATGGTAAATTAATTGCCTTAGATCATTTTGATTTAGAAGTACAAGAAGGAGAAATTTTTGGGCTATTAGGTCCTAATGGTTCAGGTAAAACAACAGCGATAAATTGTATTTTATCACTTCTAAAATATGATAAGGGTAGTATTGAATTATATGGTAAACCGATGTCACCAGATGCCTATGATATTAAAAGAAAAATTGGGATAATCCAACAAAATGTAGCGGTATTTGATGAGTTAACGGTTTATGAAAATGTGGATTACTTTTGTGGAATGTACATACATGATAAGAAAGAACGTAAAGAATTAGTAAACCAAGCCATAGACTTTGTAGGGCTTAATGATTTCACTAAATTTTATCCTAAAAAATTAAGTGGTGGTTTACTTCGAAGATTAAACATAGCTTGTGGGATTGCTCATAAACCAGAATTGATTATTCTAGATGAACCAACAGTAGCTGTTGACCCACAAAGTCGAAATAAAATATTAGAAGGGATAGTAAGACTAAATAAAGAAGGAGCTACAATAGTATATACATCTCATTATATGGAAGAGGTAGAAGAAATTTGTACGAGAATTGCGATTATGGATAAAGGTAAGATAATCGCTACTGGTACTAATGAAGAACTAAAAGCAATGATTAATATGGGTGAAAAAATTACAATTGAGGTTTTAAACATAGATTATAGTATCTTAGATGATATTAGTAACTTACCTCATATTATTTCTACTGAATTTGTTGGTAGCTTATTAGTTATTAAATCTAGTAAAGGTAAAAATAATTTAGTAGAAATCTTAGATTACTTAAAAGCAAAAAATATTCCGATTGGTAAAATTTACTCTGAACCTCCTACCTTAAATGATGTTTTCCTCGAAATCACAGGTAAAGAACTTAGAGATTAAGGAGGTAAAAAATGTTTATACATAATTATTTATATCGTCTTAAATGTAATATTAGAGATAAAGAAAATGTCTTTTGGACTTTACTATTTCCTATTATTATAGCTACCTTCTTTTATTTAGCAATGTCAAATTTAACAAATGCAGAAAACTTCAATAAGATTAATATTGCGATTGTCAATAATGAAGCCCTTCAAAGCAACACACAGTTTAAGGAAGCAATAGAAGCGAGTTCTTTGTTTAATATTGAGTATACGACAAACGGTGAAGCTAATGATTTACTTACTAATAATAAAATAGATGGATATATTCTTATTGATAATGATATTAAAATGGTGGTCAATAAATCAGAAATTAATCAAACTATCTTAAAAGGCTTTCTAGATGACTATAAACAAACCACCTCAACTATTTACACTATCATAAATAACAATCCTAATATTGATATTAGTGACTTAATAGAAAGTGTATCCAATCGTGAAGATTATCTGAAAGTAGTTTCTTTAGGTAGTTCATCACCTGATTATACAGTTCATTTCTTTTACACCTTAATCGCTATGGCTTGCATATTTGGTTCTTTTTGGGGTAATAAAGAGGTTACATCGCTACAAGCTAATTTATCAGCTAAAGGGGCTAGAGTAAATGTGGCTCCTATTCATAAAATTAAAGTATTCTTCTCCTCAATGCTTGCTGCTTCTACTATCCAAATTGTGATTATCTTCGTTTTAATAGCCTATATCAATTTTGCATTAGGTATCGATTTTGGTAAGCAATTAGGGCTTATCATATTAACAAGTATCATAAGCACCATAACTGGTGTAACTTATGGATGTTTTATTGGTTCGATATTTAAACTAAGTGAAGGTTTAAAAATCGCTATTATAATAATAACAGCTAATGTGTTTTCCTTCTTAGCGGGTATGATGTATGCCCCAATGAAATATATTATAAGTCAAAATGCTCCAATTATTGGGTATTTAAATCCTGCAAATGTGATAACGGATTGTTTTTATACGTTATATTACTATACTACTTATGAAAATTACTTTACTAATATTTCCATTCTATGTGGTTTTATCTTTGTATTTAGTTTTATATCTTTTTTGGTAATAAGGAGGGAGAAATATGCCAGTTTATAAAGCTTATTTTAAGATCATTAAACATTACCTACCACAGTTATTAATTTATATAGTAGTATTCACTGCTTTATCAATTGCTTTTGCGCAGTCTAGTTCATCAAATACCGATATAACTTTTTCGGAAACAAAAGTTAAAGTGGCTTTTATTAACTATGATAATGATTCTCCTATTACCGAAGGATTAAAGAATTATCTAAATAAAACTGTGAATTTAATTGATCTTCCAGATAATAAAAAGACTTTACAAGATGCTTTATTTTTTCGTGAAGTTGAATATATCATCAAAATACCTCAAGGCTTTACGGAAAGTCTATATAATGAAGAATTAGTACAGATTGAAAAAAGCACTGTTCCTGATTCGACTAGTGAAATTTATATGGATATTTTAATTAATAAATATCTTAATACCGCAAAATTGTATATTAAATATATCGATGACATGTCTTATGAAGAGTTAATTAATAATATTGAAAACGATTTAGATAAGAAAACTGAAGTTATTATAAATGAAGCAGTTACCGAAATAAATAAATCTGATAATCGAATCTTCTTTTTTAACTATTTAGCATATGCTTTACTAGTTACATTAATATTAGGGGTTAGTTGTGTTTTGTTAGTATATAATAAGACGGATATTAAAAGAAGAAATCTTTGCGCGCCAATAAGTAACCGTAGTATGAACTTTCAATTAATACTTGGTCATTTAAGTTATGCTTTATTAACTTGGTTCGTGTTAATATTAACTAGTTTTATCTTTTATGGCAGTTCAATGTTTACTCTAAAAGGATTATTATTTGTATTAAACTCTTTATTATTTACCTTAGTATCTTTAAGTATTAGTTATTTAGTAGGAAATGTTACGAATAATCAAAATGTCGTATCAGCAGCTACAAATATCATTGCTTTGGGTTCATCATTTATAAGTGGAGTCATGGTACCACAAGCTTATTTAAGCGATACAGTATTAAAAATTGCGAGTTTCACACCAACCTATTGGTATGTAAAATCCAATAATATCATTATTAATTTAGTAAATTATAATATGGACAATTTAAAGCCTATATTGATTAATATGTTAATAATCATTGGTTTTACCATAGCCTATATAACCATATCACTAGTAGTAGTCAAACAAAAAAGGATGAGTAAATAATATAAAAAGGAGCTAGATGCTTTTATCTAGTTCCTTTTTAAATCACTATTGAAAAATAATCGATAATAAAATACAATATTTTTAGTATAATAAAAGGAGAAATATATGAGATATATATGTAATATTATTATAAACGCTAGTTTAGAAAAGGTAACAACTTTATTTTTGGAACACATGGTAGTTAATAAAAATAAAGTTCCAGGAAGTACTACTACTTTTACTTATAATTTTGGTAATAACCAAGAAATGAAAATGAAAGAAACAATAGAATCTATTGATATGCCCCATGAGATAATTACCATTTATGAAGTTGAAGGGGTCTGGAATCGTTGTATTAATCAATTTAGGCAAGAAGGAAAACAAGTCATTTTTACCATGGATACGGAATTTATCTTTTATAATGAAATGAATGTAAATGAAGAAAAATTCCGTAATAAAACGCAAAGACAAATGGAGGAATTTAAAAAATTGGTGGAGGAAAAGTTATGAAAAATGTTTTTGGGATTAAACAAGACTATCAAGTTAGTGAAAATAATATTGATGGGAAAGTGTTTTTAACTCATAAAACACCAAAAGAGCATGAAATAAAGTTTAATAATAATGAAGAAATCTTAAATGAGTTAAAAAAGAAAACTACTTTACCATTAGCTTTACGGGTAATAAAATTCCTATCTTTTATTATTAGTATAATCTTCATTGGTGGCATACTTAGATCAAAAGTCTCAATATCAACAGCCTATAAAAATGCTCCTTACTTTTTCTATATTGCGGGAATATGTCTTATTCTAGGATTAACTCTTTACATCGTAGAAAAAAGTAAGTTACGAAAATTAGTAGAAAGTGAATACTTTAAAGAAACTCTTGATAAAATTGAAAAAGACATTGAGGATGCAAAACAAATATTAGGCATTCCTCAAGATGCTTATTCACTAGATGTTTTAACTTTTACTTATAAAGAGAATGATCAAGGCGAAAGAAAAATTTGTACTAGTAGATTATTTCAATTTATAAATCTAGATTTATATGCCTATGTAAAAGATGATTGCTTATGTTTCGCAAGTGTATATGAAGTATTATCTATTCCTTTGAAATCACTTATAGAAATAAAAGAGATAAATAAAAAAGCTTCATTAGCGAAATGGAATAAAGAGGTAAGTTATAATGCTCCTGAATATAAGCAATACAAAATTAGAGAAGCAAATGGTATTCTATTTATTAAACCTTATTATTCTATTATCATAAATGATCCTTTGGGAGAATTTGAAATATATATTCCTTGTTATGATATTGATAAAATAGTACAATTAACTAACTTAAATATTGTTAAGGAATAATAAAAAAAAGCCATATTTTTTGAGTTTAGCGACTCAAAGGATATGGTTCTTTTTTTATATTTATAATAAGCTCTTTCTTTTTCTTTCTAGCACTGATATCGAAAATAAACTTACATATTTCTGTTAATAAAACAGAAGAAGCTACAATTAGGAAATTATAAATATTATTATTAATACCAAATGCACCAAAGAAGCGAGCAATACTTTGATAGACATATATTTCAAAACTTAGTGAACCAATGTAGTTAAATAGTTTAACTTCATTTAATTCTACTTGTAAAATTGAATATAACAAGATTGGAAACAATATAAATCCCATAATAAACTCTTTATACATTTTATATGGTGAAAAAAGACAATAAGAGAGTCCTATTACAGAAAAAACAATAAGTGTTAACCATAATAAATTATTTTTATAATTAAATCTAACTTTACTCATAAAATAACCAAAGGGAAAGTATATTAGACATAATGGTTCAGTTACTTCAATGATACTTGGAACTAATCTTAAAGATATACCCAATATCATTAATAATCCATAGATGATATCAATAATATATTTTCTTTTAATATATTTATAAAGTATATAGGATAGTAATTCCGCAATTAACATTACATGAATAAACCATAGATAATGTAAGAATCCGGATGAATAAGAATTAGAAACTATCGTATCAGCTACTGAGAAACTATAAGCAATTAAAAGCGGTATGCCTAATCTTTTTAAACGATATGTTAAATAGTGCAACCATTCTGTTTTGTTTGTTAAATAAGCATTATTACATTTCTTAAGTTTATCTGAGATAAAAAAACCAGAGACTAAGAAAAAGAAAATAACCACAAATCTACCAGAGTAAAAACCATCATAAGATTGGATAATAAAACAGTTATGATAATATAAAATTACTAGGGCAAAAAGGAATCTAAATAGTTCTAATAAGCTATTTCGCTTCATATACTTTTTTTCTCCTAAATATTACATATAATCCGAAGAATATTAAAGTACAGATTAGTAAAAATACGATATAAACTAAGATTTGAACTAAGTATAAATGGTAATAGTTAAATAAAGTTAGTTTTATATCAAAGAATTTACCCGCAAAATCTCCGACAAGTCTCATAGCGGCTTCTTTTTGGAACATGAAAAGGTAATTACATGTAAAATAATCGTTTCCAGTTTTATTAGCTATACCATTTAATATAGTACCAATTATTAGAACTACTCCATAATAAATGGAAAATCCGACGACAAAATGTTTTAGATCTTTCTTCTTTAATGGTTCAAATACTCCTAAAATTAAACCAAGAAGGGGAACTAATAAGACATTACAATGTTCTACCATATAGTGAATGTTCATACAGTATAGAAAACCTACATCTTTAGTTGAATCACATAAAATAATCGCAATTAAAGCCCCAGTTACGTTAACAACAACTGTAAAATGAAACATTTTTTGACTCTTTAATAGTAAAGTTGTGATTAAGAAAGCTCCAGCAATATTACATAATTGTAATGGATATCTTGTTGCTGTAATCACTCCATCTGTTTTAAAGAAGGTATTGTATTGGAACATTAAAGAAATACTCATAATTAATAATAAAATATATTTATTTTCATAAGATTGATTCTTGAAAATGATTGTTAGTATAAAGCCTTCTATTACTATTAGACCCATGAAAATAAAATGCATGGGATCACCAAAATTAAACGTAATATTTGTTGTTCCACCAATGATTTGTTGAATGGTATAAATAGGCATGTTTGATAGAAATAAAGCAGCAAGTAAAGCAAAGAATATGCTTATTTCTTTTTTGTTCTTAAATTTTAAGGAATCAAGATTAAATAGTAAAACATAAGTGGCAATGATTAGTTCTAATCCCATTATTAAGCCAAATACTATACTTCTAAACACTTCATTAGTTAAGTATGGATATAGTTTATCACCAAATACTGTGGCATATTGTAGTGTTAAATCACTTGTAAAGTAATCAATATATTGATAATAGCAAACGATATTAACAAAAATGGCTGGAAGTAAAATATAAGAGGTTATTTTTATAAAAGATGCTTTCTTATAGAAAACAGCAAATGGAAGTGTAATAACAGCCATAGCGTTAAATGCTCTAATAATGGCGTGGAATGGATCATGATTTTCTTTTAAATAATTGAAATCCCAAATATACCTTAAACTAAAGGCATCAGGTAAAAATATTTCAATAAAAGAAATACTAATTAATACAATAACCAATATTTTCATAATCTTATCTAAATCAATATGGAATTTTTGACTAAATTTATTGTTGAATTTATAAAAAAATAGAAAAGTTAAAAATAATACACTTAAAAAACCAAAGATTAAATAAAACATAAAAATTCACCTCTCCATAGCATTTTAGAATCTATTAATATTTCAAATTGTACTCGTATTAGCTACCATATAATAATGTTTTTCTAATAAATTCCCCATTGCTAATGTTAGAGGTAATTTTTTATAGACTATTGTATCCCCACCATACCTAAATTAAATCTCTAATAGTCTATCCTTATTTATAACCCCTTTTAATTTAATGTAAATCCATGTTTTGGGAATCCTATTTCAATAACCTATTCTATTTACAGTAGCAAAGGAATACCGAGTATTAGTAAATATCTTACCTTTCAGATTATAACATATTGTAACATTTTATAACATATAATCTAATTATTTTCTTTAAGATTCAATAATATGAAAAATTTGCATATAAATTATTTCTGTATTTTTTATCTATATAGATGCAATATTTTTTTATATGTGTATAAGCCTTTTTAATTAAGGAAAATAATACTAGGACAAAATTAAGTGCTATCTCCTATTTAGATAATAATAATACTTACCATTTATTACTATCCTTAGAGTGATATATTTCTTAAATAAAAAATGATAGATACCTCATAAAAACAAGGTTTCTACCATTAAAAAAATTTTTATTATTATCGACCGTTTCTTAAAGATTCTTTTTCTTATGGTCATAGCGTAATATAAACCACAGTATAAGAATAATTTGGATTGGAATAGCACAATAAAATAACATCCAAATATTATTATAATGTATTGAAAGATAAATTGATAAAGGAATGGTCCATGTTAATACCGAAGTAGATAGAAACATAATGATTCTATTCCACCATAAGCCACTAAAAACAATTAGGATAATAGCTGATATTGGTATAGCGTATATAAATGCTAACCAAGAGTAGGTAAAACGAGGTATAAGTATCTTAAGTAGAACAAAAGCAATAATCGCTATAAACCAACATATTCCTATAGAAACTAAGGTAACAAAAGCTCTAGATCTAGTATGAGTTCTTACTTTAACCTTCTTTTTTCGTGTCAAATCATTTAATGTAATTCCAAATAACTCACAGATGGTATGAAGAACAAAAATGTCTGGTAAACCTTCGCCCCTTTCCCATTTTGATATTGATTTATCAGAATAGTTTAATTTCTCTGCTAATTGTAATTGGGTTAAATTATTGGCTTTTCGATAATATATAAGATTTTCCGCTATTAAATTAGTAAATTCATATTCTTTATTC